>JAISTJ010000145.1 GCA_031272655.1 Tannerella sp. | reverse complement strand
CTCGCAGTGCGCTGCCGTCTTGTGTTCAAAGTTTATTTCCATTCGTCTGCCCGTTTAAGTTCGTCTGTTGTGATGCGCAAAGCATCTGCGTATTTCTGTAATGTTTCATCGTCTATTTTTATAAATTCTTTATATTTAAGGTGTTTCTTGACCATGCGTTTAGGTACTTCGGCGTAAGCTGCGAGCATACCAACTGTTTGCAGCTGTTTTTTAAGATGGTAAGCGAGGGGGCTGACCTCGTGGCGGAGTACTTGTTGCCGTATGACCTCGCACTGTTCACGGATGTCATCCCAGACAGCGCTCAGGGCGTCGTTCTTGACGCTCCATCCGTCACTAAGCACTCCGGTATAACGCCCCTCGTCGTCCACGGCATACATTACGTCGCGAATAACGTTGTCCTTAAAATATTCCAAATCCTGTGGTACGTCTGTTGTTTTCACAAGTGTTGAGTGTTTGTATCTAAAATCTAAAATCTGAAATCTAAAATTTTAAATCGCAGTGAGCAGTGCGTAAGCGTATGAGAATCGTGCGCTTTCCGGCACCATGAGTAGGATGCGATCGCCTTTGCGAAGTCGGTGTGAACGTTGCAGTTCGTCGAGCATCGCGAAAGCCGAGGCGGAAGCGATATTTCCGATTTGAGGCAGGTTGTAAAACCATTTTTCTTTCGGAATGTCGTAGCCCAAATGCACTAACTCCTCTTCAATTTTCTTCTCGAAGTACATTGACGAGAGGTGAGGCAGGAACCAGTCCACGCTTGAGGGGTCGAAGTTGCGCTTCTCGACAATCTCTTTGAGGAAGCGTCCACCAAGCGGAACGATGTACTCGTCAAGCATTTTCGTGTCTTGTTTTAGAGAGAAGATGGATTTGTTGAGCCAGTCGTCTTCGGAATAGGAAGTCCAACCTCGAAGACGTCCATCGGCGTCTTTCTCCGCGCCGGCGTACATACAGGTCTCGACCTCGTTGGCATACGACGTCAGCTCTATCCATTCGATGCGGAAAGCTACACTGTCATTGCTTTGAGATTGCTTCACTGCGTTCGCAATGACGGGCGACGAGGCGTCGTCATTGCGAGGAACGAAGCAATCTTTTCCGTTGTCAGTACCGATAGCATTGCTTTGAGCAATACGAACGGAGGAAGACGTGGTGAGGTAGGCAGCAACGCTACCGTCGGAAAGCATCCAACGTAGAAACTCTTTCTCAAAAGCAAGAATAGGGCGTTTCTTTAGCCGATTGATCAACTCCGATTCTTTTTCAAAATAACGAGCCATCATCCAGGCGGAAAGCCTTTCGGAGGCTACGCATACTGCGTTCTTCTTGTCGCCTGACTGTAACGCCATCCAAGCATATTTAAGCGCCTGCATACCTGTGCAACATGAGCCGGCAAACGAGACGACCTCTGTGTTACAACTGCCTTTCAGCTCGCCATGCACCATGACGCCGTGCGAGGGCATAACTTGTTCGGGCGACGCCGTGCCACACGTTAAGAGGTCAATCTCTTCGAGTGGCACTCCTAAGCCTCTGACCGCTTCAGCAGCCATCTCAGCATTAGTATGCGTTATCTCGCCATTCTCACCTATCGCATAGTAGCGGTTTGTGATGCCATTCTTGCCAAGAATTAACGTTTTGGCTAACAGAGATTTCTGATTAACCAAACCGATATATTTCTCCATCTTGTCATTGCAGACCGGACGGTTAGGAAAAAATGATGACAGGCGTGTGATGTAAACAGGCATACGGGGCAGTTTGAAGTTTATAGTTTATTATTGTTTATAGTTTGTTGTTTATAGTTTATAGTTTATAGTTTATAATTCTTAATTCTTAATTCAACACTCATCATTCATCACTAAAATACTGCTATTTTCGCGCTTGACTTGTTGAAGATGCTTCTTGCGAAGCGGATAAGTGAGATAGAAAAACAGCATTCCGATGGGCGAGACGACGTACAGAACGAAGAAGAGATAGCAGCAGAAGAGCCTCAGCCACGGTCGTCGCGCAGAAGAGCCGTAAGCCCCTTTCTTGAGGATGAACTTCGCCCACTGACCCCAGAGCCGATATCCGTTTTCTTCGATGAAATAGACAGACGGCAAGAAGGTTACAGCGCCTTCGGCCACGAGACGGTTTTGCAACTCGTTGAACGAACCGGTGTCGAGCGCCTCGCCGATGAGCTTACCGTAAACGGCAGAATGCTCTATGTCAGCCTCCGAGACCCCTGCAGGCGGTAGCAAGCGCGTCGCCGCTTTCTTGTTGTAGAACAGCCAGCGGATGATAGTGATGACGCTCACAAGGTTAGCCGCTCTGTCCTGCAACGCGATAAAGCCCACGTAGCGCCCGCCGGCGTTTGCAATGTACTCACGCGTCAGTTGCTGCGTCTTGACCCACATGTTGCGGCAACCGTTGATAACCACAATGTTACGTCCACGCAAGTACGACTTTATCTCTTCCGCTTGAAAAAAGGCATGAAGCGGCACAGACCACGACAGATACCAACTCTGCCCTGCAATCATCACCAAATCAGCGTCTTGCACATCGTTAAGGTCAATCGGCTGCAAAGGACAGGCTATACCCAGCCGCGCCTCAGGAAAAACCTGAAAGAACTCCATTGCCGACCAGGGAAACGGATAAGGCGTAACGGGCGTAATCGTCTTGCATACAACTTCGCATCCCGCCTCTAATAGCGGTTCGCAGATACGGTCTGCAATTGCAGTTGCCTGACCTGTTTGTGAGTATCGGAAAAGGACTATCTTATGTTTCTTGCTCATTAAGTATCTAAAAAACGGTGCAAAATTATAAAAAATTCTTTTAATAATCAAATCTTTTTACGCCATTTCAAATTTTATTTCCTTGAAAGCATACCTGCTCAACGTGCCATCTTCGCGGTGTAAAACAAGATGTCCCGATGGCTCAATATCAAAAATTTCCGCGTCAAAAACTCCCCCTGCGTCGGAAAATCTATGAAATCCTTCCTTCCTGTAAAGCGAATTGATATATTTTTGATGAATAATTTCAAATTGACCGTCGGCAAGCATTTCGCTCAAAACAGCAAATTTTTCCCTAAACTCATTGAATATCACTTCAATATCATATTCAACACCGGATATCATGCTCAAAGACAACGGATTATAAATACCGGCATTAAATTCGGTCTGGTTGATATTAATCCCGAATCCGATAACTGACTGCGAAATTTTCCCCTGATTAATAACGTTTTCGATCAATATTCCGGCTATCTTGCTGTCTTTGAAATAGATATCGTTAGGCCATTTGACCGTGATATCAGCGACATATTTGTCTAACGTGTATTTGACGCTCAAAGCGGCCGCTTCCGATATTACAAACGACTTGTTTGCGGGAATTTCCGCCGGACGCAATAATACACTGAATAACAGGTTTTTACCTCTTTCAGACTCCCATGAATTTCCTGTTTGCCCGCGTCCTGACGTCTGGTATCCGGCAATAACGATGCTTCCTGAAGGCAAAACTTCATTTGCGGCGACAGACTGCAGGTATCTGTTTGTGGAATCGGTCTCTGCAAGGCTGATAATTACAGTATTTAAATCATTCATTTTCAATGTATTTCAAATTTTCGGGGATTATGGCGCAGTTGGCGGCGATGGCGAGTTTGTCGGCGTCGGCGTCGGTGGCTTTGATTTGCAGACGTTTCTTTACTAATGCGAGGAGTAGGGGGTACTCGCCATAGCCGGCGTCTTGGATTTCTACATTGCCTTCGTCGGGCATGGCGGCTATCTCGGCGGCGTAGTTGCGGGTGCGGCGAAGGTTGCGGCGGACGGCGCGCTCTACGGACGGTCCCTTATAAATATACTGGTGGATGACCATATCGGCGTAGTATTCAGGCGTTTCGTATTCGCTGCACAGTTTGGCGTACTCGCTTTGGAAGTAATGGCGCACCTCGCGCGAGCGGTGGGAGTAGTCGGTACCGAAACGGCTGTCGTGTGGCGTGATGCGGGGCAGGATGTTGATATGTATTTGCCCTTTGCGAAGCAGGAAGTCTGTCTTGGGCAGGACGTGTCCGGGTCCGTGCAGCAGTACTGGCAGCAGGTCTATGCCGAGTTGCTGCGCCAACCAGAAGGCGCCGCGATGAAAGCGTCCTATAGTGCAGTCGGCCGAGCGTGTGCCTTCGGGGAAGACCATCACCGAGTAGCCGCGCTCTACCGCCCCGCGAAGGTTCTCAAGCGCCGATTCCATGCCGTTGGAAACAGGGTAGTAATCGGCGTATTTGATTAGTCTGCCGTAGAATGGCGAGTTCCATACCCAATCGTTAGTGAGTATCAGGATTTTGGGATTGAGCAGCATGATGCATGCCAAATCCAGGTGCGACTGGTGGTTGCTGATAATCACGGCGGGCTTGTCGAAGGTCTCCCCGAAACGGTTGGTTAATGTGGTCTTTACTAAGGGAATACGATGGATAAGGAATTTGATGCACCGTTGAAGTATTGTATGAAAGCGTAACTTTTTCTTCTCAGACGGTTTTCCTTTGCCGAAAGAGAACATAAGGAACCCTGCCGCTGTAATCAACAGGCTCATTATAAGGAAAATAGTGAACGAATAGAGCATTATCGCCATGTTGGTAAGGGTCAGCGGGTAGGGGCGTTTACGTCTTTTCTTCATCGTAAGGAAGCGGAAGAGCAGCGGGGGCAGAGTGAAAGCCATCAATGCGACGGTAGCCATGCCGATGACTGTTACCTCGCCGAGCGAGCGCAGGGCGGGATGTTTCGCAAAGATGAGCATGCCCATGCCGACGAACATCAGCGCTGCCGACATTGCGATGCTTTTGCGGTACGAGGCGAGCATGCGGCGGCTGCTGGCGTACTCGTACATCAAGCCTTCGGTCATAAAAATGGTGTAATCGTCGCCCTGACCGAAGATGAACGTTGCGAGGATGATGTTCACTATATTGAAACGTATGTCGCAGAGGCTCATTATGCCTAATATCCAGAGCCAACTGACGGCTAAGGGGGCAAAGGAGATGAGTGTCAGTTCGATACGTCCCATAGAGAAAAGCAGGAAGGCGAAAACGATGAAGCCGCTAATCCACAGCACATAGTTGAAACTGTCCTGCAGCGAGGCTACCATGCGGCGGGTGAGCGAGCCGGCGTCGAAAGCGAAGGAGAGTGATGAGTGTTGAGTGTTGAGTGATGAATCTGCTTCTGCGCCGTCATTGCGAGGAACGAAGCAATCTCCCGAATTTAGGACAGCCTCCACCGCCTCAGCCTCTTCCGGCTTGACGTAGAAGATATTGACTACCATAGGTTTATCAGTCGCTTCAATCAGGTAATTCTTCGCTAAGGAAGTCTTAATGTTCTCAAAATGCGACAGTTCCGCTACTTCCCATTTGCGGCGCAGCATCTCTTCAAAACCGGAGAAAGCGTTCTCTCGAAAACCGGCTTTCAACGCTTCGACGTTAAGGTTTGCCAGCACGCTGTCGCGCCGTCCTTCCCAGAACGCCTCCCAACGCTGCAACCGCTTGCCCTGTCGCCGCTTCGACGGATAGAACGCCCCGACGCCGCTGACCCGACATGCGACGACAGCGTTGGTTAGGGATGAATCTTTAAACCTAACAGGTCTTGGAGACCTGTTAGGTTTGG
>JAISTJ010000100.1 GCA_031272655.1 Tannerella sp. | reverse complement strand
TCCGGATATTCGACTGAAGCTAATGAGAGACCGTGCGCGTCGGCGGAGGAGCCTGCGAGGCGGCGGTCTTTGGCTTCAATTGTTTGCCTGAAGTCTTCAATAGAGCGTTTGCCGCGTCCCACTTCAAAAAGCGTTCCGACGACAGCCCGCACCATATTCCGCAGGAACCTGTTGGCGCTTATTTCAAAGACCCAAAGGTCGCTTTCCCGCTTCCATCCGGCGCTAAAGATTTGACAGTCATTAGTTTTGACATCGGTATGCAGCTTGCTGAAGCTTGTGAAATCGCTATAATCCAAAAGCATACTTGCTGCCATGTTCATAAGAGGAAAATCCATGTCTTTCAGCGACATACGGCAAACCCATTCGTGATTGAAAGGATTTTTGACGTCGGTAATAAAATATTTATATGTACGCGAGAAGGCGTCAAACCGCGCGTGCGCACTGGGGCGCACCGGAACTATTTTATTTATAGCTATATCTTTGGGTAACAGGCTGTTAAGTTTGCCGGCAAAGCAAGAAGCCTCATCAAAAGAAAGCGCCATATCGCAATGAGCCGTCATCATCAGCGCATGGACGCCGGCATCAGTGCGCCCCGCCCCTGTAATGGGCGTCGGAGTGCGAAGGATGGTTGCAAGCGCCTCTTCTACTACCTGTTGGATGCTAATGCCGTTAGGTTGCCGTTGCCAGCCGCAATAACCGCCTCCGTTATATGACAAATATAAAAAGAACCTGTTCATCGCCGGAAATACCTGTCAATCAAGTACATACATATCAGAAGGATTCATCCTTTTTAGAGCTGTCAGCGCCACGTCCCGTCCCGTCTTGACGTTTTCCATCATTAGCCTGTATTCAACCGTTTTGACTGCTAATTCGGGATGATTATTGTCTCGGCTTAGGTGGCACAGCCAAATATTTTTGAGCTTGGAAGTAAAGATTGAAGCCAAAAATTCGGCTGCATCCTGATTGCTCAAATGCCCCATGTCGCTTGCCACGCGCTCTTTCAGGAAGTCCGGATAGCTGCCGTTCATGAGCATTTCGCGGTCATAGTTTGCTTCAAAAACAAGATGGTTAGCCTCGCGAACATAGCGGCTGACGGTGTCGGTGATATGACCTATGTCCGTAACTATCACGAATTTAACCCCTCCGTGTTCTATCATATAGCCTACATTGTCGGCGCTGTCGTGAGGCGCTTCAAATGCCGTTATCGTGAAATCCTTGATTATCAGGGGAGTTTCTTTTTCGATTATCCTGCGCGACTGTATCAGAACTTCTTTTACATAGCGGCTACGGCGTATTCCGTCGTGCACCGCCTCGGTGGAATAGACAGGGATAGACATTATTTCGCCGAGATAGCCGACGGAACGGATATGATCGGCGTGGTCGTGCGTAACAAACACGGCGAGAATCTTTTCCATCTCAATATCATTGTCTTTAAGAATCTTTTTTATCTGGCGCGCGCCTATTCCGGCATCAATAAGTATGCCGTAACCGGCCGTTCCGACGTAGTAGCAATTTCCGCTGCTGCCGCTCGCCAGACTTAAAAAAAACATCTTGTCGCTATCTTCCGTCATTCCTGTAAAAGTTTTAAAAATGCGCTGCAAAGGTACGAATTTATTGCTTATCATGTCCGATATGGATAAAAAAACGTTCAACAATTTTGTAAAGAAAACAGTTTGTAGTATCTTTGCCCCCGCTTTTGATAAAAAAAGATGAAGAATATACTGATAATAGGTTCGACGGGGCAGATTGGCTCTGAGTTGACGATTGAACTGCGAAAGCGTTATCCGAAGGGTAACATTGTGGCGGGTTACATTTCGGGCGCAAAGCCTCGCGGGGAACTTGCGGAAACGGGTCCGATGGCGCTTGTGGACATTACTAACGAGCAACAGATAGCGGAGACCGTTTCGCGTTACAACATTGATACTGTCTATAATCTGGCGGCGTTGCTGTCTGCCGTTGCGGAGGCTAAGCCGTTGTTAGCGTGGAATATAGGCATCGGCGGACTGTTTAATGTGCTTGAAGTGGCGCGCGAGATGAACTGCGCTGTTTTCACTCCAAGCTCGATAGGCGCTTTCGGGCCGGACGCGCCGAAGGACAAAACGCCGCAGGATACGGTACGGTGCCCGCAAACGATGTACGGGGTTACGAAAGTAACGGGCGAACTGCTGAGTGACTATTATTATATAAGGTATGGGGTGGATACGCGGTCGGTTCGTTTTCCCGGACTTATATCTTACGTTACGCCTCCGGGCGGCGGTACTACCGACTATGCCGTTGATATTTTTTACTCGGCGGTAAGGGGCGAAAAGTTTGTATGTCCCATAGCAGCAGGCACTTACATGGATATGATGTATATGCCCGACGCTTTGCATGCGGCTATTCAGATAATGGAAGCCGATCCGGCGCGCTTACGGCATCGTAATGCTTTCAACATTGCATCAATGAGTTTCGATCCGGAAACCATTTATAATCAGATAAAAAAGCATATTCCCGATTTCACGATGGAATATGACGTTGATCCGTTGAGGCAGAAGATAGCCGATTCGTGGCCAAACATGCTCGACGACGCCTGCGCAAGGGAGGAATGGGGCTGGAAACCGCAATATAACATTGAAACGATGACAAGCGATATGATAAATAAACTGAAAATAAAACTGTTACGGAATGCTTGAACGACTTTTAGATATCGAAAAAGACTGGTTTTTAGCCGTTAACGGCACCCATTTTTCGTGGCTCGACCCCGTGATGCTGTTTTTTTCGGGCGTCTGGGCTTGGTCGCCGCTCGTTATTGTGCTGATTTACTTCGTGTTAAAGCGCCGTAAAGAGTTTTGGTCAATGCTGATTTGCACGGCTTTGACAGGCGCCCTTAATGGTATCGTTACTTCGTTGATATTCAAGCCGTTTTTTACCCGTTTCAGGCCTACAAGCCATCCGCTGTTTATGGATAAAGTACTGAAAGTGAATGGTTTTATCGCTAACGGTGATTTTGGCTTTATTTCAGGTCATTCCACAAACGCTTTTGCTTTTGCGACGCTTTCGGCGCTTGTTATCGGCGACCGCCGGTATTCTGCAGTAATCTTTATCTGGGCTTTGTTGATGGTCTATTCGCGGGTTTATCTCGGAGCGCATTTTATCACCGACGTTGTGCCGGGCGCAATGGCGGGTGCGCTGATAGGGTGGGGGCTTTATGTGTTTTACGGCTTTTTGCAAAAGAGATTTTTTAATGGTGTAAATAAAAAAATTACGGTATGAAAAAATATATAATATGCTTAGTATCAATTTATTTATTGTCAAATCAGTATGTTTCGGGTCAGGCGTCGCAGTCGGGTCAGAAGAAAGATTCGTTGCCGCCTGTTACGATGAGTTCCGACAAACTTATCACGCTTGACTATTACAATCCGAACACGGCTTACGGCACAGCGTATTCCGACTTGATGATTAAGCCGGAAAAAAGGAACATTTTCGACCGTCAAGGCGCCAAGTTCATACTTCCGGCGCTGTTTATCGGTTACGGTGTCTCGGCTCGCTTTAACAGTCTGCCGATCAGGCGGTTCGACTATGATATTGACCACGAGATACGTAAAATCAAACCTTTCGGCAGTAAAAACATCACAATTGACTCATATTTAGAGTTTTCCACGCCTGTGTTAGCTTTCGGGCTTGATTTTTTGCCCGGGATAGAATCACAGCACAACCTGCGCGACAGGGCATTGGTGATGGCAACTTCGTATCTGTTGATGGAGGCGATGGTTTACGGCCTGAAAGAAAATGTCCATGTTTTGCGCCCACGTTATGACCGCTACAATAGTCCGCCGCATGAATTGAATGCAGATGAAAAAGAGTATTTCAGCAAGTCGTTTCCGTCGGGGCACATGGCGGTTGCAATGACCGGCGCGCATATCCTGTACAAAGAATACAAGGATGTCTCACCTTGGATCGGCGTAGGAGGGTATGCTGCGGCAGTTGCAACCGGCACTTTGCGAATGTTCAACTATGCCCACTGGTTAAGCGATGTCGTTATGAGCGCCGGCATCGGGCTGCTGAGTGTTGAATTGGGCTATATGTTGCTTCCCGTCTGGCATCGGCTCTTTGGTCTTAGCAATGGCGGGGATAATATTTTCGCCGCCGTTCCCGCTATTGGGTATGGCAGTGCGGGATTGGGGATTGTTTGCCGGTTTTGAGTTAAGAATTAAGAATTAAGAATTAAGAATTAAGAGTTATTAAGAGTTAAGAATTATAAATTTAAAAATATATTGATAATGAGAAAGTTATGTTTTTTTGCAGTTTGTTTGCTTGTTATGGCAAACGGTGCGTTCGCACAGAAGGCGCTTAAGGGAGAAAAAGGAGTTTCGTCGGTCGGCGTAATTGGCGGTTATGCCGTGGACAATAAAGCCGGATTAGCCGGATTAGATTTCAGGTATAATATTGGCGACAGGATACGTTTAGCGCCTTCTATACTCTATGTGTTCAACAGTGGAGATAGTTTGGAGAAAAAAAATACCTTGTATTTTAACGCTGATGTGCATTATCTCATCCGAATGACCGACAAATTCACAATCTATCCCGTTGCTGGTTTGGGGCTTGCGATTTGGTCGCTTGACCGAAATTATGATGTGATGGATGACGAGGGAAATATATACGAGGATGACGAGCTGCCGGAAGCATATAAAAAATCGCACCTGCATCTTGGTCTTAATATCGGTCTCGGTTGTGAATATCGGTTGACAAAAGACTTTATTATCGGCGCCGAGTTCAAGTACAATCTCACCGACCAGAGCGCTTTTAATCAAGCGATGTTCCTCGGTAGGATCGCTTATTACTATTAATTTTATGTGCAACCTTAACAAGGTTCTAAACCTTGTTAAGGTTTGTTTATACAAGTAACTACTATGGCAAAAACGAAATCTGTTTACATCTGTTCTTCCTGCGGCGCGGAATCGCCAAAGTGGCAGGGTAAATGCCCATCGTGCGGGGGATGGAACACGTATGTAGAGGAGGTAGTGAGCAAAGCGCCCTCTGCGGGACCTGTTTCGGCTTATGTGTCAGGCGTTGAGCGGGCGGGCGTCAAGCCGAAGTTGATGCGCAACGTCACGTCGGAAGAGGCGCCCCGTTTAGACCTGCACGACGGCGAGTTCAACCGCACTCTCGGCGGCGGTCTGGTGCGCGGCTCGCTCGTACTGATAGGCGGCGAACCGGGTATAGGCAAATCCACCCTCGTGCTGCAGACAGTCCTCAAACTCAAAGACTTAACGATACTGTACGTCTCCGGCGAGGAGAGCGCCCAGCAACTGAAACTGCGCGCCGAGCGCCTGAGCGACGACCTTGCCGCTTTAGACAACTGCTTCCT
>JAISTJ010000049.1 GCA_031272655.1 Tannerella sp. | reverse complement strand
ATTAACCATTATCAAGTGTTCGATCATCATTTGCCAGGCTTCTTGTGCGTCCGGGCGGTTGGATAGTGTGAAGCCGTGGGGTGAGTTAGGGAAACGGCGGTGGGTAACCTTTACGCCGGCTTCTGCAAGCAGGTCGCGAAAATGTTCCGCTTCGGCGCAGAGGCTGTCTTTTCCGGCTGTGATGAGCAGGGTAGGGGGGAAGGTGGCGAGCTGTTCGTGCGAGGCATAGACAGGTGAGATGAGTGGGTTTTTCCGTTCTTCGCGGGCGAGGCAGTAACAACTGTCGAATATACGTGAACGGCTGTGACTCAGGAAGAAACGCGCTACGAAACCCTTGCCGCGCGGTTTGTCGGCAGGGTCGGTGTAAATGTCAAGCACAGGATAGTCGAGAATGATGCCTTTGATGTCAAGTTCTTTTGTTTCAGCGTTTTTGAGGCAGACGGCGGCGCTGAGGTTGCCACCTGCGCTATGTCCGCCGACGGAGATAGAGCCAACGCCATAGTCCGAGGCGTGCGTCTGAAAATGTTTGATTACGGCGTAACATTCGTTGAGCGCGACAGGGAAAGGCGCTTGTGGTGCGAGACTGTAATCAATACTGATAATCTTGACGTTAGCCTTTTGCGCCACGTTCATGAGATAGGGGTCGTCCATTTCCGGATGGCCGATAATAAACCCGCCGCCGTGAATATTAACGAACAGCGGCAAGGTCTGTGGCTCATCAAGGCGGTATCCGAGAATACGGACCCGTCCGGCTTCTGTGTCAGTAAATAGTTCCTTGCCGACCGTCTTACCGCCTTTTCCCCCTTTCGACGACAACTCTGCAAGTCGCTTCATCAGGGCAGTTTTCTTTATCAGTTCTTGTTGTGTAAACATCGCGTATATCTTGAATTTATATGGCAAAGGTAACTATAATTCCTCAAAAATCGCAAATTTCAGCTCATTCATTGTTGATTTCTTTGTAGAAGATGTTCAGTAACAGGAAGAAAAGGGAAATTAGCAGCGGGCCGAATATTATTCCCCAGAAACCGAACAGTTTAAGACCAAGAATTACACCGAAAACAGTGATAAGCGGGTGAGTATCAGAGAGTTTACGTTGAATAAGCAGGCGAGCCAAATTATCCACATTGACGAGCAGCAAAGCACACCAAGCAGCAAGTATAATCGCTGATACCCAATGACCCGTCATAGCAAGATAAATGCACAGCGGGAGCCATACAATACCCGTTCCGACAACAGGTATTAGTGTGGCAAAAGCAGTTGCGACGCCGAACAGCATAGCGCTTGGAACGCCGGCAATGAGATAGCCAATAACAGCAATAACACCCTGAATTATAGCGAGTAACGGTATCCCGATTGCATTTGAGCGCACCATATTATATATTTCACTCCGTATCTTTACTTTATTTAACTCGCTGAAAGGCAATGTTTTGTATATATATTCTTCGAGTTTTTCCCTGTCGCGAAGCATAAAAAACAACAGGAAAGCAGTTACAATCGTTGTAACGACGATGCCTCCTATCTGACTGATAATCACTTGAACGCCTTTTGATAAATAACCTGCAGCAGTTTCTAAATTTCCGACGCTTAAAATATCGTAACCTGTTTTGTCCTGAATAAGTGAGATAAAATGCTCAACAGTAGCTACTAACTGGGAGATATCGAAGTTTATAAGCTGTATTTTGTGAACAAGCGCCCAAACGACAAGATAGAGCGGCAAAAATACTATTACTATTACTTCCGTGATTATCAACAGCGCTGCGCTTGTTTTGTTCATTTTCCGCTTCTCTGTCAGGGTTTTCATTTGACCGCGAACGAGCACATACAGCGTGAATGCGCCAAGCAGACCGTTAACGAATGGCCATAATCCGCTGATAATCACCCATCCAAGGACAATCACCAACGATAGTAGTACATATTTGAAGTATTTTTCTTTCATAACTTTCCCCATTTTTGATTTGCTTCCGCCCCCATTACGAGCCTCAGGACGCCGCCTTGAATGACGTCTTCGTGGTTGAAGAAGGGTTTGTCTAAGGGTTTGCCGTTGAGGGTTGCCGATTGGATGTATTTATTGTCGAAAGAGGCGTTTGGGGCTTCAATGACGAGTGTTTTGCCGTTGCCAAGCGCTATCTCGGAGCGTGTGAAGACGGGACTGCCTATTGCATAAACAGCTTTACCGGGACTTACGGGATAAAAGCCTAATTGAGTGAGCGCTACAAAGGCTGACATGCCGCCGCCGTCCTCGTCGCCCGGTACGCCCATCAGGTCGTCGCGATAGTAATAATTGATGATTTCACGCACTCGTTTCTGGGTTTTCCACGGCTGACCGGCATAGTTGTACAGGTATGGAATGTGCGTACACGGCTCGTTACCGGAGGAGTACTGCCCGATAAGCCCTGTGTGGTCGGGGAACTTGCGGAAAAAATCGTACTTGCTTCGTCCGAGCGGTGTGCGAAACATTTCGTCGAGGGCAGCCGCAAATTGTTCTGCGCCGCCCATCAATCTTACAAGTTCCTCTATGTCATGCTGAACGTCCCATCGGTATATCCAACCATTGTTTTCGTCGTAGTAATAGCGACCACCTTGACCGCCCGACCAGCGATAGTCCACAGCAGGTATCCATCTGCCGAGACTGTCTTTTGGGTGGAAAAAGCGTGTTTCGGGGTTGAACAGGTTTTTGTAGTCTTGCGACCGACGAAGGCAATAGGCATAATCATCTGATTTACCGAGCGATTGCGCTAACTGAGCGAGACACCAGAAATCGTAAGATGTACCAAGTGTAACGGGTATCGGTTGGCGATATTCCCACGCACTAACCTGAGGATAGGTCTCTTTCGTATCTTCCGGAATAGCGGGATAGTAGCCGTTAGCATGGAAGAACTTATCGAGCGGAGTAGCCGGTTGAAAAGTAAACGGCAGCAGCGATTTTTCGTGTACGGCAGCATATCCGGCTTTGAAAGCAGCCTCATAATCAATACCTTCAACACCTTTTGCAAGTGCGTCGGCAAATATAGCCACTCCGTGATTGCTGTTCATGGCATGACCGTCGCCGTGTACACCCGGAAAAGTCGGCAGCCAGCCTTCGGGCGTCTGTTGCGCCATACGAATATACGACTGCAATATAAGGCGCTCTTTTTCAGGCTCTATCAACAGGCGTAAAGGGTGTACCGCACGATAGGTGTCCCATATCCAGTCGTCTGTAAACATTGGTTTGCCTTCGTCGGAATGTACTTTTTGGTCATAAGCGCTCCAGTACTGTCCGTCTTCGGAGATGCAAATCATACGTTCATAAGTGCGGTAAAGCGAAGTGTAGAACACTTTCCTGTCCTGTTCCCGTCCGCCTTCGACACGTATTTTGCCAAGCGTCGAGTTCCAAATTTTCCTGCCTTCATTAGCAACACTCTGAACGTCAAATTCTTTTATCTCGCGGTGAAGATTCTTTTTAGCCTGTTCTATGCTGATATACGATATTCCATACTTGACAGTAAGCGTTTTAACGTCTCCAAACCTTAATAACAGACTGTTATGGTTATTATCTGCGTAACTGCTTGATTTTATGGATTTGTCGGTTTCGGCATAGATGTAATAGCGTGTAGTTGTGTTCAGTTGTTCTTCGCCTTCAAACGTGCCGTCGGCGTTTGCGCGGTAATTGCCTATTCTGCCGGTTATTGCAAGTGAAGCGTCGCCTTCGCCCTTGAAAGTGAAGCGATAAACAGCTGACTGTTCAGCCGGAGCAAATTCTACCGCTATTTTTGCCTCGTCTAAATAAACCTCCCAATCGTATGGCGTAATATGCTCTAAATCATACGAATATGGAATTGCGCGGGAGGGAGCGGCAGTATTATCGCCCTGCAAAGGATTGAACGAAGCAGGTGAGCCGCCGCGATGAGAGGGAACAATGACCGGCAAACCGTGCATCAGGTCGGAAGTGTAATCGTCGCGGTTAGGATAGATGCGCAACAAGCTGTTCGGACGCTGCACTGTAGGGTAGCATGGCACCAGCAAATGACTGATATTGCCCATGTAAGGGTTGACGTAGTCTATTGGCTCTTGCGAATGA
>JAISTJ010000046.1 GCA_031272655.1 Tannerella sp. | reverse complement strand
AACATAAAATAAAATTTACCGCAAAAGTACGATTTTTCAGAAATTTTTTTGAAAAAAATCCCGGATTTTGTTTGTATATTAAAAACTATTCGTATATTTGTGGCCGAAATGTATTGATTATTTTATGGGAATGCTTATTACACACAGGTACAACGCTACTTCTACTATCCTGCAGACGCTTAAAGCGCCTGCCGAGTTAACTGCGTGTATATCAAGCATTTACCCCCCCCGCAATTCGCTGATTATAAGCTATTTAACATACTAATAAGTTGTCCGAAAACATTCCGGATAGCCTTGTTATGCTATAAAACCAAGCAACTTTTATATTTATTAATTTAAAATTTTTAAACTTATGATTGAAAAACGTATTTTATTTAAAGGCGATACATGGCGGAAGATGAGATGCCTGCTGTGTATTTTGATGAGTTTTCCGCTAATGGTGTTTTCACAGAAGCGGATAAGCGGAACAGTCAGCGACGCAACCGGTGAAGCGGTCATAGGCGCTAATGTTTCCGAAAAAGGCACCACAAACGGGAGTATCACGGATGTGGACGGCAAGTTTACACTTACCGTAAGGGAGAACGCTACATTAGTAATTTCTTTTGTAGGTTATGTAACGCAAGAAATTGCGGTTGGCAGTCAAAGCACATTGGCGATTACACTTCAGGAAGACACGAAAGCGTTGGAAGAAGTTGTTGTGGTCGGTTACGGCACGCAAAAGAAAGTAACACTGACCGGCTCGGTGGCGACGACTAAGGGTGCGGAGATTGTCAAAAGTCCTGCTGCCAATCTTGGTCAATCGCTTGAAGGGCGACTTCCGGGAGTCGTCATCAATAACCGCAGCGGACGTCCCGGATCGGACGGAGTGTCCATCAACATTCGAGGTAAAAGCACCACAGGAAGTACCGACCCGTTGATTTTGATTGACGGCATCGCAGGTCGAGGCTCTTTAGAACGTCTTAATCCCAATGATATTGAGAGCATTACGGTACTGAAAGACGCTTCGGCTGCTATTTACGGTTCCCGTTCCGCTAACGGCGTTATTTTAGTTACGACAAAACGCGGAAAGACAGGAAAACCGACTATTGATTTCAATGCCAACTGGGGCTTGCAGCAACCGACAAGATTGCCGGAAATGGCTGATGCAGCCACGTATGCAACGTTTTACAACGAGATTGATGTCTATGAAGGACGAAAACAGACTTTCTCGGACGAAGACATTGCAAAATACCGTAACGGCACTGATCCGTTCAATTATCCCAATACAAACTGGGCGGAAGAATGTTTGGAAGACTTCGCTCCCCAATCTCGTTACAACGTCTCAATTAACGGTGGCGCCGAAAACATACGTTACTTTGTCAGTGGCGGCTATTCCGACCAGGACGGACTATTTAAAAACGGCGCCACCCATTACAGGCAGTTTGACATCCGCACTAATTTGGACGCTACAATTGCCAAATATCTAAAAGTAGGGGTTGATATAGCAGCGAGACTTGAAAACCGCAACTATTCGGGTCAGGGCGATGACTTCTGGCGTATGTACAGAGGCTATCCCATTATTCTTGCAAGATACCCTAACGGACTGCCTACAGGCGGTATGGATTCGGGAAATCCGGTTATAACATCCACGGAAGCAACCGGTTATGACCGCTATAAATACAGTGTTTTCAACGGTCTGTTTACGGTCAACTGGGATATGTCATGGCTTTTGCAGGGGCTGTCATTAGATGGCTACGCCGCTTATGACCGCACTTCCAACAATCGCAAAAGATGGGCGATTCCTTGGGTTTATTACACTTATAACGAAGCGACAGGAGATTATGACGAAAGAAAATCATCACTTGTACAGACGGCCGAATTAAGACAGGAATACACACCTACGGCTTCTTTGACGGCAAACATGAAAATCAATTACAAGCAAACATTTTCGGATGTTCATAATGTGGACGCCATGGTCGGCTATGAACAAAACAGCTATGAAAGTGAATATTTCTGGACATCAAGAAGGAACTTCCTTTCTACTACCGTTGACCAGATGTTTGCAGGCAGCACCGACAAGTCAAATTATGACAACAGCGGATCGGGTTCCGAGACCGCCCGTCAAAGTTATTTCGGTCGTGCCGTATATGACTACGCCGGAAAATACATGCTTCAGGCTAACTTCAGGTACGACGGCTCGTATATCTTCCAGAAAGACAAACGTTGGGGCTTTTTCCCGGGCATATCAGCAGGATGGAGATTGTCCGAAGAATCATTCCTCAAAGACAATTACAGCTGGCTTAACAACCTGAAACTTAGGGCTTCATGGGGCAAACAGGGTAATGATAACATCTCTGCTTTCCAATATATGCTTAAATATACTTTTGGGCGTAATTATGTTTTCAACGGCACTGACGCTCAGGGAGTTTATCAGGTTGGTTTCCCTAATACAAACGTTACATGGGAAGTAGCCGATACCTACAATGTCGGTCTCGACGGATTGATACTTAATGGTTTACTTGGTTTTGAAGCGGAAATTTTCAAGACTACACGTTCGAATATCCTTGCCACAAGAAACGCTTCAATCCCTAATTATACGGGTCTGATCAGCCTTCCCGATGAGAATATCGGGAAAGTCAATAATAAAGGCTTTGAACTGCAACTTACCCACACAAAAAAGATCGGGGATGTGCGGTATAATCTGGCAGGCAACTTCCTGTATTCGCATAATACCGTTGTTTTCATTGATGAAACGCCGTGGCCTGCAGGTCATGACTATATGAAAGCCGAAGGCAAACCGCTCGGGGCAAATCTCGCATATCATATCATCGGTATTTTCAGGACACAAGCGGAGATTGATTCTTATCCCCACATGTCGGGCACTATTCCGGGAGATTTGAAATATGAAGATGTGGACGGCGATGGCGCTATCACAAATCTTGACCGCATAAGGCGTGATTTGACTAATTTTCCTGAAATAATTTTTGGTCTTACAGCTTCTGCCGAATGGAAAGGCTTTGATTTCAGCTTCTTGCTTCAAGGGCAGGGACGCGCCGAACAACCTATCCATTTCCGCGTTGACCAGACAAGTAACACCTTCACCGAACGACTAAAAGACCGTTGGTCGCCTTCCAATCCTAACGGCTCATATCCGAGAGCGGGAGGAAATTACAACAATTACGACAGCTATAACTCCGATTTCTGGATTCAGAACGCATCTTTCCTGCGCCTCAAGAATCTTGAAATAGGTTATTCGCTGCCGCAAAATCTATATAACAGGCTATATATCAAGAACTTAAGACTTTACCTGAGCGGGTATAACCTGCTGACTTTCAGTCATATCAAGCTTCTTGACCCTGAGACATCATCAACCGACGGATCGTATTATCCTCAACTGCGGATTTTTAACGCCGGCGTAAGTATAACATTTTAATAAAGAAGACTATGAAAAAGTATATTTTACTGAGTATCGCTATGTTTTATCTGGTTTCATGCGATAGCGATTTTTTAGATAAAAAACCATTGGACGCCATCTCCGAAGAAGATGTTTTCAACGATGACGCCCTTCTAACCGCATACGTAGTAGCATGTTACAACGCTATTCCGCACGGATTCGATGAAGCGATGATGTCTTCGACGACAGATGAAACGTATTCACGCCACGGCAGTGGCAGCTCGGTCATCGTTTCACGCGGAGAGATGAATCCGGACAATATTACTACGTTTGATGCAAGCAGGTTCAGCAATTTCAATTACTGGTCAACGGCCTACGAGCAATTGCGTAACATCAATACGTTTTTTGAGAAGATAGACGCCGCAAAAGTCAGCGACAATCTCAAAAAGACATTGACCGGCGAAATGAAATTCATCCGTGCGTTCGTTTTTGCCAACCTGATATGGCGTTTCGGCGGCGTACCGTTGATTACCAAAACATATTCGCTGTCGGATACCGATTTTTCAATTAAACGAAACACTTACGACGAGTGTGTGGATTTTATTGTGAAAGAGTTGGACGAAGCTATTCCGTATCTTCCTGCTAATCAGACCGGTTCAAACTTCGGGAAAGCATCAGCCGATGCATGCAAAGCTTTGAAATCGAGGGTTTTGCTTTATGCGGCCAGCCCGCTGACCAACACAAATAACGACCGCAGTAAGTGGGAAAAAGCGAGTGCGGCGGCTTTGGAAGTTATCCAATTGCCCAATCACGCTCTTTATAATGACTATCGCAAAATTTTCCTTGTTAACAACAGCGAAGTCATTTTCCAGCGTCAGTTCACTAAAGCTAACGGCACTATGATGAACGTGTTCAATTCTCCGAACGGATACGGCGGATGGGGCGGAAACTGTCCTATTCAAAACCTTGTTGATGATTACGAAATAAAAGAAACGGGCAAGAGGCCTTCTGAGCCTGGTTCGGGATATGATCCGGCCAATCCGTATGCCGGACGTGACCCACGGTTTGACGCTACAATTCTGTATAATGGCGCAATGTTCAGAGGCAGACCAGTAGAGACGTTTATTCCAGGAGGTCTTGACACAAACGAAGGGCCTGTCGGTAGCTGGAACTGCTCAATGACAGGATTGTATCTGCACAAGTTTCATGATGAAAACCAAGTATTAAACGAATCCGATAGAGTTACGCAACCTTGGGTATTTTTCCGGTTAGCAGAGTTTTATCTCAATTATGCCGAAGCGCAGTATAACCTTGGAAATGAGGAAGAATGCCGTAAATATATCAATATGGTGCGCGACCGTCCGGGCGTTGAAATGCCTCATGTAACGGCTTCAGGTACAGAACTGCTTGAAAAACTGCGTAATGAACGGCGAATTGAACTTGCTATAGAAAACCATCGTTACTATGACCTGCGGCGCTGGTTACTTGCCGAAGAATACGAAAACAAACCGGCTATGGGAGTGCAGATAATCAAAAACGAAGATGGCTCATTCACTTATAATCCCATAACAGTTCTTGAACGGCATTTCTATCCGCAACATTACTGGCTGCCAATCCCGCGCGACGAGATTACCAAAAGCGGCAATACTTTAACACAAAACCCTAATTATCAATAACATACAAGTTATTGAACCAACAAAGCAATCCGGAAAACGTATTTCCGGATTGCTTCTTTAATTATCAAGCTATCTCTCTAAAACTTCCATTTTGCTGCGGATATCTTTACCGCAAAAATACGGATTTTTTTTTACGCATGCAAGAAAAAATCGTTATCTTTGTGGCAAAATACGGAATACTTATGAAATATTATTTTAATTTGCTTATTATTAGCGCATTAGCGTTTTCTGCTTGCTCGGAAGCTACCGTGCAAAGGGATTTGAATATTGTACCATATCCTAAAACGGTTAGTATTTATCAGGGTGATTTGACTCTTTTAGCTGGTGAAATCGCTGTAAAAACAGACGTCGGCGCTGCGGCTTTGGCGGATGTTATTAGTGATGATATTTTGACTTTGACCGGAACTAAGATTTCAGCGACTAATTCCGAAGCTACTGTTAATGTAAAAATTAAGGCTTCACTTGCAGAGGACGAGTACACCGTCAACGTTACCGACAAGCAAGTTGAGATTGCAGGCGGCAGCTATCAGGCGGTGGTGTTCGCTTGGAGCAGCGTTTTGCAAGCGGCGGAAATAGCGGGTGGCAAGATAGTTATACCTAAGATGAAAATCAAAGACTGTCCGGACCTGAAATATCGCGGATTGTTGATAGATTTGGCGCGCAACTTTCATTCGTACAACACTGTGAAACAGATGATTGACCTGTGTCGCTGGTATAAGATCAACTATCTGCAACTACATCTCACTGACGACCAGTCTTTCGTCTTTCCTTCGACGGCTTTTCCGGCGCTTATAGATGAGAATCGTTGTTATACAAAGCAACAAATCAAGGAGATAGTTGATTATGCTCAATCACGGGGAGTAGAACTTGTGCCTGAGCTTGAAGGTCCAGGACATTCCACCTTCCTGCGGAGTAAACTGCCGGACGTCTTTGGCAAGCCCGATTACGGCTGCATTGACCTTGCCTCCGAAAAGACCTTGCAGGCGATGCAAACGCTTACAAGTGAGATGATTGACGCCTTCCATAACTCGAAATATTTTCATATCGGAGCGGACGAGACTAACCTCGAAGAATTGCGAAAACTGCCGCACGTAGAGCAATATATCGCAGAAAAAGGTTTTGACGACGTTCACGACCTCTATCTCGACTATATTGTAAAGATGCGGGAGTTCATTCACGCTAAAGACAGGCGTCTCTGTCTGTGGGAAGGTTTCGATAAAGACGGCAGCGCTAAGGTGAAGATCCCTAAGGATGTACTCGTTTTTGAGTTTGAAACATATTATCAACGCCCTGACAGCCTCGTGGCGCAGGGATACCATCTTATAAATACCTCGTGGAAACCGATTTATATCACTCAGGGCAAACAGTGGTCGCCGGAAGAGATTTATACTTCGTGGAACTACTATACTTGGAAAAACTGGTGGGAGAAAGCGCCTGCTACAAAAGAACCGATAGTCGTTGAAGAACGCTATCGCAACCGGATAGAGGGCGTACAGATGTGCGCTTGGGAGTTACGTGACGAAATGGAGTACCCCGCCCTTTGCCGCCGCCTTGCCGCCCTTAGCGAAAAAGCTTGGGATGCCGCTTCCTCCGATGGTATTGCTTCAAGCAATGCTATCGGTAACAGCAACGGTGCTGCTCAAAGCAATGCTATCGGTCAAAACTACGCCTCTTTCGCCTCCCGCTTAATCCCTGCCGAAGCTCGTATCCGCCAAATCGTTACGGCACATCAACACGACGACGCCAAACCTCTTTACTATCCCGAACCTCGCCCCCGAATAGTAAATATCATAAACTTTATTCGTAACGTCGAGCCGCGAGATGAGAAAATCACTGAAGATGTTCTATATCAAACTGTTGTAGAGCAGTTGAAGCAATTACACGCATACAAGCTGCACGGTACTTTCCTGCTACAGTACGACGCCCTTATAAATCCCAAGTATCAAACGCTTCTGAAGCCTGAAATGGCGCATGGTATGGAAATAGGCGCATGGTGGGAGATTACGCAGCCGCACGTAGAGGCTTGCGGTATCCAATGGCGCGGCAGGTTCCCGTGGGACTGGCACGCCGACGTGGGCTTCGCTACCGGCTACACTCCCGAAGAGCGCGAAAAACTCGTGGACGTCTATATGGAAAAGTTTAAAGACGTCTTCGGATGCTATCCGGTGTCAGTCGGCTCGTGGTTCATAGATGCGCATACGCTTGGTTATCTGTACGATAAATACCATATCATAGCCTCGTGCAACTGCAAAGACCAGATTGGCACCGATGGTTACACTCTCTGGGGCGGCTACTGGAATCAAGCCTATTATCCAAGCCGACGCAATGCTTATATGCCTGCGCAAACCGCAGAAGGACAGATACCTGTGCCGATTTTCCGCATGTTGGGCAGCGACCCGATATATCAGTATGAAGCCGGACTGGGTGGCAGCAGACAGCACGTTGTCTCGCTCGAACCGGTTTACAAAGGCGGCGGTGGCAACCGTCAATGGGTTGAGTGGTTTTTCGATAATATGTTCAATAACACCTGCTTAGCATTTAACTATGTACAGGCAGGGCAGGAAAACTCGTTTACGTGGGACGCCATGAAAGACGGTCTGGCTATTCAGATACCGCTGTTAGATTCGCTTTTCCGCAAAGGCGCAATACGTGTTGAGACGCTCGAAGAATCGGGCAGATGGTTTCGCCAAAATTTTCCTCTGACGCCCGCAACTGCAGTTACCGTACTGACAGATAATCAGGGTAATAATAATAAAAGCGTATGGTTCAACAGTCGTTTCTACCGTGTCAATATGGTTTGGGAGGGCGACTCTTTTCGCATCCGCGACATTCACCTCTTTGACGAACGCCTCAAGTCGGACTATCTTGAACGCGCCGGAACATCCACTCAGTGCGTCTTTGAAACACTGCCTGTCCTTGACGGCTGCAAATGGAGTACAGCAACACAGAAGGCAGGTCTGCGCCTCACCGACGCCGCCGGCAGGCAACTCCGTACAAGCGCCCCGAAAGTATCCGAACTGTTTGAAAACATACTCAAAGTATCGTTCACCACCGTAGAGGGACATTCTTTTGAGCTGATTTTTAATGAGAAGACATTTGAGATTCGCTGCACCTCTAACAGTAACAACTCACCTTGGTATCTGACGTTCACCACAGCCGACGGAGTATCACTGCCTTTTACTGATGTCCGTTCCGGCACTGTTTATGCTGACTATAAAGGATTTACCTACAAATTCAGCCTGACCGACGGCTCGCCTGAACTGCTTTCCGACAGCCACTACCGCATCGCCCCCAACGCAGGCGGTAAAATTACGGTTGATTGCAGCCTCCGGTGAGAGTTCTGCATTCTTAATTCTTAATTCTCAATTCAAAAAGTCCCGAATAGAAGCCGCAATCTCTTGAAACTCCTCGGTTGTAAGTTTCAGTTTGGGATTGCAGAAATACATGTCGGATTCCTTGATTATCGGTATCAGATGGATGTGTGCATGAGGCACTTCAAGCCCCATAACGGCTACTCCTACGCGCGTACATTTGATGCTTTTTTCAATCGCTTTGGCGACCTTCTTTGCAAAGACCATCATTCCGCCAAGCGTATCATCCTCAATATCAAAGATATAATCCGTTTCCTGCTTAGGCACAACGAGCGTATGTCCTTTAGAAACAGGGTTAATGTCAAGGAAAGCGAAATATTTGTCGCTCTCCGCTATCTTGTAGCAGGGTATCTCGCCTGCGATAATTTTGCTGAAAATAGTTGCCATAAAATATTAATAATTAAGAACTTAAAAGCTTTCAAAGTGTGATTTCAAGGATTTCAAAGCTCATAGTACCTGAAGGCACTTTGATATCTACTTTCTCGCCGATTTTTTTGCCCATCAGCCCTTGTGCGATAGGTGTGCTGACGGCAATTTTGTTCGCTTTCAGGTTCGCTTCCGAATCCGAAACGATGGTATAAGTCATTGTCGCCTTAGTTTTGGTGTTCCTGATTTTTACCTTATTCATAATCTGAACCACATCAGTTTTGAGTTGCGATTCATCTATCAGCCGGGCGTTAGACAGCATGCCTTTCATCTGTGCGATTTTGGCTTCGAGCATCCCCTGCGCCTCTTTGGCGGCGTCATACTCGGCGTTTTCCGATAAGTCGCCCTTGTCCCGCGCTTCCGCTATCTGGGCGGATATCTCGGGGCGTTTCACTGACTCCAAATAATTTATCTCGGCTAAAATCTTGTTGTAGCCTTCCTCTGTCATGTATGTAACAGGCATAGTGTCCTCCTTTCTGTATGAATAAAAAAAGAAGCCTGACCACTTGCTTTATAGCCAGAACTCCGTTATATCATAATTTTCGGTGCAAAGATACTGACTTTTTTTCAAATTTCCAAACAAATCGAAAAAAAATTTCAAAGCGCCGCCTTGATGTCGTCCTCTATAGTATCCACAGAATCAATGCGTTTGTACATCTCGCCTTTCTTATTGATAAGGAACAAGGCGGGAAGTTGGCGCACATTGTAGATTGCTGCGATTGAAGAATAGATTGACTGCGGGTCGCGAACGCTCACCCAAGGGATGTTTGAAGCCGCATTCCGCCAAAAGTGGGCGTCATTGTCAAGCGACACCTGATAGATATCAAAACCGTTGTTGTGGTACTTGGTGTAAAGATTGTTCAGCGTCATGTTAAAATTCGCCGACCATTCGGTCTGAAAGGCGGTAAAGTTCACCAAAACAGCCTTACCTTTAGCTATATCGCTGAGTTTCACATTCTTACCGGCAATACCGGGCAGATCAATATCTATAAACTTAACTTCCTTAGCTTCAGGGTAATCCAATACATTTTTCATCCTCTCGCCGCGAACTATCTTCAACGACTGGAGCGCCAACTGTTCAAGGTGTTTGGAACGGGGGCTGTTTGGATAATAAGTCTTGTAGTTTGTAGCGACGGCGCCGTATGCTTTCGAGTCGTTGCGGTCGTAGAGGTCATAAAACCACAGCCCGTCAATCTGTTGAAACAGAGCGAAATAAGCCGCTGGTGAGGCCGGTGCGCCGAACACATATTTTTTAACAGCATCTTTGTAAGTATTGACTGCTTTCAGCACGCTCGCCTGATAAGTAGTGTCCGGTATCAGGTTCATGCCGAAGCTCTCGCGCAGCTTGGTCAGTTCCTGATTGGCGTCAAGCTGGGCAAGGGTTATGTCCTTGAATGCCTTGCTGTTTTCCGACCCTTCAACGGTGTATGAGGTTGAAAACGTATGCGCATCTGCGGTTATGGTTATCGTTTCGGTTGAATCAACGGCGAAGTGTATTATGTTGTTTTTCAGCCTCAAACGATAAAAATCGGGGTATTCCGGCCGTGGTTGCCGGAACTCAAACTTGCCGTTTGGCTTCAGTTTCAAAGAATCGAGCACGGTAACGGACGGCAAGCCCGAATGTTCGAGATACAATATCTGATCAACGGCTCCTGCCACAGTGCCTTTCACAGTAAACTGTTGTGAGTCATTGCATCCATAAACTGCTGATAATAACAGATATACGGCTATGAGATTTTTAATTTTTCTAAAATTCTTTATCATATAAATATCAATTTTCAAGTACTGATTTCGCATGCAAAGATAGATAAAAATTCGAATAAAATGCACGGATTAGGAAAAATTTGTATCTTTGCTGTCATAAAAACGATTTTTAACCATGATCGAAGTCGAAATAAAATCATTGATTGAAGCGGAAGCGACGGCAATCCGCAATATTCCGGTGTCGGAAGAATACGTGAAAGCCGTCGGCTTAATATGCAAACATGTACATAAGCTTGGCGGCACGCTCATTACGAGCGGCATGGGCAAAGCAGGTCAGATAGCGATGAATATTGCTACAACGTTTTGTTCTACAGGCACTCCGGCCTGTTTTCTTCATCCGAGCGAGGCTCAACACGGCGATCTCGGCATACTGCGCCCGCTTGACCTGATGCTGCTTATCTCCAACTCCGGCAAGACGCGCGAACTTCAGGAGCTTGTCATCCTTGCCCGCCGGCTTTCGCCCGATGTGAAGTTCATTGTCATCACGTCCAATCCCGACAGTCCGCTTGCCCGCGAGGCGGATGTGTGTCTGCTGACGGGCGCGCCCGACGAGGTCTGCCCGCTCGGACTGACGCCTACGACATCCACAACCGTCATGACCGTTATCGGCGACGCGCTGGTAGTGAGTGTGATGAAAGAGATTGGGTTCACCTCCGCCGACTATGCCAAACGGCATCACGGAGGCTACCTCGGAGAGAAAAGCCGGAACGCATCGAATGGCGTAATATAATGATTATCATTCCTTTTGCACGCTGACAGGTTTTCCTTTAAGCATTATCACCGATTTCTTATCATTGATTATCAGCGGCTTGTCGTCCGGAAATTCGTCAAAATAGTATGGTTCCCACTCAAAGTTGAACTTCGTAGCCACAGAATCCATGCCGATTGCAAAAACTTTGGCTATCGAATCCCAGTTTACGGACCTGATTTTTTGCGCCGAAATATGAATTATGGAATCGGCGGCCATACGCTGGGCGGAAACAATCGAATCCCACTTGATACGCTTGAGCTGGACAACAACCGAATCCATTGCCGGCGCAGAGTTGATCATCGAAACATAATAATTCCGGCCGCTCGTAACCCTTACCTGTGCATTAGTTTTCTCCTTGATTCTCAATGTGTACTGCATATTGCCATATTGATAAACATAAAGTTCGTCATTGCTCCGTTTGCGCGTAGTGATCTGGTCGGCGTCGGATTCGTCCTTGCGGAAAGCGTCTATGAAATCGTCTATCAGCTTCCTGTTGTCGCGGATTTCGATTCTGACAGCAACCGTTTCCTTTTCTTTAGCTTCCTTGTTCTTGCGCTTAATCACTTCCATATCAACGTTTTCCATTGTCTCACACTTCTTGATAAGCGCTTCAATATGTGTCTGGGCGTTAATCGCCGCGATTGATAATCCACTGATTATCAGTATTAAAAACATTTTTGTCTTCATAATCTTATAGTTTTAATATTGTTCAAAATCAATTTCTTGTAAATCAGTTCTTTCGTCCATCTTTTTATACATCCGCGAGGCAATCTCGTCCTGCATCGAAATCACATACAACGTCTTTTCGATTTCGGGTCTGATAACTTTCGGGTCGGTTATCTTCTTTCCGTTGCGGATGATATAGCTACCTTCATACGGATTATATTGATTATCAGATTGTTTATTGTAAAAATATCCGATTGACAACGCCAGCAGTATTGATGCGGCGATGCCGGTGAATGTCCAAATGATTCCATGATTGCGAATCCCCTGATTACAAGAGGGTGATAAATCTATAACACCCTCATTATCAGAGATAAATGCACTTTCTCGTTGTTTGCCATTACTTAGCAATCCAAACTCCTCAAATAATCCCTTATACCTGCCGAACTCTTCCGGCAGATCACCCGACGCAAAGGCGCCGTACAACTCCTTTTCCTCCTCATTACTTGTCTGCCCGTCGAAAAAACGGTC
Source organism: Tannerella sp. (assembly GCA_031272655.1). GTDB lineage: Bacteria > Bacteroidota > Bacteroidia > Bacteroidales > Tannerellaceae > Tannerella. Next base: position 944 of record JAISTJ010000046.1, on the reverse strand, counting down.
AATCAGTTCCTGTATCCTTTTTTTATCCATAATTAAAAACTATTTAGAAACCATTAAAAACCAATCTCTTAACTTCTTCCTCGCCCGCGAGAGATTCATCCTTACCGCTTCGGGACTGCATCCCGCTATCGAAGCAATCTCTTCTATCTCTATACCTTCTATATGCTTCATTATAAGGATGTTTCTCTGCATCTCGGGCAGTCGGTCAATGAGTCTGTGCAGCAATGCCGCCTCATCATTTTGTTCCGTAATCCTGTATGGCGAATATTCTTCCGAAACGAAGACGTCTTCCAAATCATAGTCCTCTCGGTTGCGTCGCTTTAACATATTAAGACTTAGATTCTTAGCCATAGTCAAAGACAGTGCGGAGACGCTTTGCACCTGCGAAAGTTCTTCGCGCATGAACCACAGTTTATAATAAGTCTCCTGCACAACGTCTTCCGCATCTTCCTTATTATTAAGGATATGCTCAGCGCACGACATCAACTTGCCGCGCAACGGTAGAGTAATCCGTTTGAACTGTTCATGTTCCATACACATATAAGACAATCTTTTCCGGAAAATGTAACATTTCTTTTTTGGTTTTTATTGGTTTTTCATAGTTTTTCTTTGTTTTTCTTTGTTTTCTGTTATTATCTTTTAATTCTTAATTCTTAATTCTTAATTCCTTCATGCATTCCTTGAGCCGCCCGCCAGCCGTCGCCCATGGCGAGGATGACGGTCGCGCCCCCGCGCACAATGTCGCCGCCTGCATAAACATCGGGCAGCGCCGATTGCATCGTGCTTTCATTAACGATTATTGTGCCCCACTTGCTTGTTTCAAGTCCTTTGAATGTCCTTGGTATGAGCGGGTTAGGTGATACGCCTATGCTCACTATCACCTCGTCCACATCTATAGTTTCTATTGCACCTTCAATCTCAACAGGACGGCGGCGACCGGAAGC
>JAISTJ010000007.1 GCA_031272655.1 Tannerella sp. | reverse complement strand
GCCTTGATTCATCATATAATACTCGCGAGTATCTTTCTGCGCCGAACAATACGCACATGCTATCAGCATTATAACTAAAAAATGGACTTTCATGCCTGCAAAAGTAATAATTTTTTATTAGTATCCCGGATTTTCCGGCGCGAGATTCGGATTATTTGTTATCCTGCCTGTTGTTATCGGGAAATAGTAATGGCGTTTCAGGAATTTGGATTGCAGTTCTGCGTCATGCGCATTTTCAATCATTTCAATTACGAATTTGCCGGTAACAGCATCGCGCCATGTATCTATACCTCTGAAAACACGAGTTATAGCTTCTTCGGCAATACGCCACCGTTTCAGATCCCACCAGCGGTGAGCCTCAAATGCGAGTTCCACTTTCCGTTCATGGCGTATCTGGTCGCGGGTAATGCTTGTCAGTAAAGGCATACCTGCCCTTTCCCTGATAGCGTTAACGGCTGCAAGCGCTTCGTCCGTCTTTCCAAGTTCAAAAGCGGCTTCTGCAAGATTGAGAAGAATTTCCCCGTATCGGAAAACTATAAAATCTACTTTTGACTTTCCATATCCTATCGGGTTAAGCGTTTCGTCAAGATATTTCAACACTGTAAAACCGGTAGCAGAGGCTCCACTAGTATCGTAAGCATCATCATAAGACTTTCCCCGAGCCGGTTTTCCATCATAATCACCGGTTGTAATCCGGGTACCGTCCGGCAAAATCGTTCCACGCCAATGTTGAACAACCTCATTGCGATATGTAATTCCCTCATAAACAACGCTTGCGTGGAAACGGGGGTCTTTTTTAGCGAAAAACTCTTTCAAATCCCAAGGTTGGCTTGTAGCTAAAGCGACATCGAAATTATGAGGCGAGCCGTCCACATTTTCAAACTCTTCTACCATTTCCAAATATACGCCAGTTCTGGCGCCTCCCGACGAAACAAACTGACAAGGAGACATAAATTCATCGAAATCGGTACCTACATTATTCCCTGTAAGCTGCCATGAAAAAATAACTTCCGAATTATTCTCGGTAGTAAACAGTTTTCTGAAGTTTTCCGCCTTATTATCAGGCTGTTTGTTATACAAACTATAAACTTTGGATTGCATGATTGCGTTGGAAGCGTCATACGATGCCTGCCAAAAGCGGGACGCCTCATTAGCGGGAATACCGACCAATCCGTTGATTTGCACTTCTCCCCACGTAGCTATGCTTGCTGCATAAAGGGCAGCGCGGCTTTTCAGCGCTTGAGCCGTCCATTTTGAGGGATAGCCGACCTTCGCTTTTGAAGGCAAATCATTGAAAATTTCATTCATTTCGTTGATAATGAAATCATAAACTTCAATTTCCTTGTTCCTCGAAACAAACAATTCTTCATAAGAACCGTCAATAGGCTGAGGTATAGTGATTATCGGAACGCCGCCATATCGTTCAACCATAACAAAATAGAGAATAGCGCGGGCGAATCTCATACGGGCAATCATGTCTATTTTAGTAGCCTCAGGAAGGGTAGTGTTCTGAATCTTCACTAAAAAGTCATTCGCCTTACGGATAGTTGTATAGTTCCATCGTTCCAGAAAGCCGCCGCTATAATCCATGTATCCGGCTTTCCACTTAATATGATTAGACCAGATACTGCCATGTCTTGCTTCGTCGGACATTTGCGTAACCGGGTCTATGTTTTCGTCACCCCCTCCGTCTCTATTAAGAAACGACAACCCGGAATATACATTTGCTACATAAGCCTCTGCAAGAACGGGATCATCATAAACAACCGCTTCGGATATAATATTCAATGGTTTCCTGTCCATAAGATCATCGCATGAAGCAATACTCAACAAACCAACAACTCCGATAGCATACATTTTAATACTTATCTTTTTCATAATCAATAATTTTCAAAATTTAACATTAAGTCCTGCCGTTACAGTTTTCATAATAGGATAGCTCCAACCTCGATTTGAAGTTGGCGATTCAGGATCGAAACCATATTTGGTTATTCCGCACAGTGTCATCAGATTAGTTCCTGATACATAAAGCCTTAGATTGGAAATACCTATTGGTTTCACAAGTTTGGTCGGGAAATTGTAGCCCAAATCAAGATTTTTCAACCTCAGGTAAGTAACGTCTTTAACCCAATAATCGGAAGTCCATACATTCGTGTATTGAGAGAATCTCTGGCGGGGGATAATAGCATTTTTGTTGTTGTTTTCAGGAGTCCATCTCTCATCCCATACAACTTTGTATGCAGGACGGTCGGAGTCAATACAAATGTTAGCTCCCAACAAAGTAACGCTGAAATTACCCGCTCCTTGCACTAACAAACTGAAATCAAACCCCTTATAACCTAATAACAGGTTTAACCCATACATTGTATGCGGCGTTCCGCCGTTGTTAATTACCCTCTCATCTTTCCAGTTGATCACACCGTCGTTGTTAAGATCAAGATATTTGATGTCGCCCGGATTCAAAGTCTTATTATTCTGATTATCCATGTTATAACCAAGATTATCAATTTCTTCCTGTGATGTAAATAATCCATCACTGACTAAACCCCAACCTTGGTCAATATACTTGCCGGAAAGTTGATAGCGCCTTATTTCATCCGGATCGGTATATTCCACTTGTTCATAATGTTTCCATTTCGCCCTTGAATATGAGATATTTCCGCTAATATCATACTTGAAATCACCGATTTTACCTCTTGTGCCAAGCAATAATTCGTAACCTTTAGCTACCTGACTGTTAATATTTTCCGAAGGCAAAGAGGCTCCGAAAGTATTAGGCAGGGCAGCTGTTCGTGTAGCAAGCATGCCATCCCTAAGGCGTTGAAATACATCTGCTTCGCCATAAAGCTTTCCTTTGAACACTGAAAAATCAAGACCGATATTCGTCAGCGTCATCGTTTCCCAAGTGATATTCGGATTAGGAATTCCTGTTGTTGTCAAAGTTGAAGTTTCTGTTCCATCAACAACATAAAGACCTGAAAATACGAACCCTGCAAGATATTGATAAGCGCCAACCCCGTCGTAACCGGTTTTACTGTAGCCTCCACGTATCTTCAAGTTATCTAACCATGGCGTTTTCATAAAACTTTCTTCCGATAGTCGCCAACCGGCCGAAATACTCGGGAAAAAGCCCCAACGCTTGTCTTTGGGGAAATTGGGTGAGCCGTCATAACGGAATGTGGCTTCAAGCAAATACTTGCCGAGATAATCGTAATGAACCCTGCCTACAAGACTTTCTCGTGAAGACTGATTTGCGCTTCCGGTAGCTGTTTGATCAACAGTTGATCCGGCAAATAATTCATCAATCGCCGAGGTAACGTAATTGATCCTGCTGCCTTGTAACGACTTGTTATAATAATCCATCGCTTCAAACAACAAAAGGGCGTTCACAGTATGTTTGTTGTCAAAAATGCGATCATAATACAACGAGGCTTGCCCTGTAATAGTCTGATTGCTATAATAATAGTTGTCTAAACTGCTCGGATTCCATCTGAAAACCAGCGAATAAGTGTCTGACGCCTGATTCCACCTGTAAGTCTCTACTTGCTTCAGCCACACTTTTTTGTCCTGCATAAGTTGATAATAATTGAACTTAACCTTAGCGCCGAGACCTGTTATGGGCTTTATCTTATAATCAAGTGTTATTGAGCCATTTATAGACGTTTTCTTGTTCCGGTTATATCCGATAAGATTCTCGTCGGGATTAAGTATCGGGTTAAAGTCTCCCATGCCGGTTTGCGGCACCTTTGATTTATCGGGAAAAGATGAAGGATAAGTGGGAAAAGAGTTGAACAAGTCCATCCAAGCCCATTCATTGTTGTCGCCTCCCGGTCGCGGCGTCTGGCTGACGGTCTCTTTAATTGCCGACAGATCAAATGATGCCGTCAGTTGTGATGTAATGCTGATATCTAAATTTGAGCGCACATTGAAACGGTCATAATAAGTGTTTTCTTTATGACCTTCAGCTACTTTCCATATACCGCCCTGATCTAAATAACTGAAAAAGGTGTAATATCTTACGGCATCCGTACCGCCTGCAATCGAAATATTATGCTGATGTTGAGGCGCCCAGTTTTTCAGGCAGAAATCCAACCAGTTAGTATTAGGATATGCAGGGTCGGTTCCGGCAAAGTATTTAGCTATATCTTCTTCCGAATAACGAAGATTTTTTTCTGCTACGCCGGAATTGATCTGCGTTTCGCGATAAAGAGTCGCATACTGTCCCGCATTGACTTGTTCAGGGAAATTGGTATATGCCTGACCTGTGTATGAACTATTTATGCTGATAACAGGTTTGCCGGATGCGCCTCGTTTTGTTTGTACTAAAATAACTCCATTACCGGCTCTTGCGCCATAGATAGCAGCCGAAGCGTCTTTAAGTATTGAAATAGATTCTATTTCATTGGGATCAATGTTGTTAAACGACTGTTCGGAGCCATCAACAAGGATAAGAGCGCTTCCGAAATTCCTGATGTTTATACTTGCCTGATCCATTCCGGGGGCGCCATTAGTCTGCTTGATCACCAATCCGGGCAGCCTTCCCGCCAAAGTGTTTACGGTGCTTGCAACAGGCGATTTAACTAACTCGTTACCTTTAACAGAAGCCACCGAACCTGTAAGGTTCACTTTTTTCTGCGTGCCGTAGCCCACAACGACTACTTCGTCCAGTGCTGTGGCGTCTTCCTGAAGCGTGATGTTGAAGGTTGTTTGACTGCCGACGGGTATTTCCTGTGTTACATATCCGATATAGGATATCTGCAACACAGCGTTCGGGGGCAAGTTGAGGGTGAAGTTGCCGTTGGCGTCGGAGATGTTGCCGTTTTCGGTGCCTTTCTCGCGAATGGAGGCGCCTACGAGAGGCTCGCCGGTGGCGTCAAGGACTTTGCCGGTGATTGGTTTGTCCGTCCGCTGTTGCTGCTGCACCTGTTGTTGTTTGGCTTTCAGCGAGATAGTGATGCTCTTGTCTTTCCTGACGAACGACAGATCTTTTCCGATGAAGGCTTGGGTTAGTACTTGCTCGGCCGTGGCGTCTTTGGCTTCAACCGAGACCTTTACTTCGGCGGCTTCTTTGTCGGCGATGAAGAACGAATAGGGGTACTCGACCCCGAGCCGCTTGATGAGTTCGCTGACGGCAATGTTCTTTGCCGCAAAGTTTTTTCTCACTTCTTTAACGGGTTGCTGCGCCTGCGCAATGACAGTTGAGAGCAACCAGACAAGCAGGATAGTACCTCTTGTCAGATAATTTTTTAATTTTCTTTTGTTTCTCATTTTGTCTTTATTTAAAAAATAGTTATCTTTGCGGCCGATTTGTTACAATGCGGACTTGTTTGGATACCGATCTTAACAAGTTTCTGAGCCTTGTTAAAGTTTAATATCTTCAAACCTGTTCCGTTTGAACAATTCTTTTCAAAAGAAGAGCCTCGCCCTATTCCCCAATAAGTCAGGCTCTTTTTTTATTTTTTTGTTATCGTTACCGTTCCGTTTTCCTCTTTGTATCTGAATCTCAGTTTGTCTTGCAAGGCTTCAAGGGTTTCCGTTACCGTGCTGCTTGTCATCAGCGAGGTGGTGATGGAGCGCCCTTGCAGCGTGGCGTCGTGCAGTTCAATCTTTACGCTGTATATGTGTTCAAGTTTCTTCAGCAGTTCGCCGAAAGGAATGTCCTGATAAAAATATCTTCCTTCTGTCCATGCAGTATTATACTGAATATCAGTTTTTTGCTTGTCGTATTTGCCGGTTGTCGCATTGTAAACGAGTTCTTCGTTCGGCTTCAGTGTTTGTTGGCAGTTGGCGGCTTCAAACCTCACTGAGCCTTTCACGAGCGTTACCGTTACCTGCTTGGCGTCTTCATCTGAGCGGACGTTGAATCGCGTGCCCAAAACCTTCGTCTCTGTGTCCTGCGTCTTGACCGTAAATTGTTTTTGCCGGTCTCTGGTTACATCGAAAAAGGCTTCGCCCTGAAGTTCTACGATGCGTTTTTTCTTGCCGTAGTTGTCAGCGAAAGCTATGGCGCTGTGTTGGTTCAGTTTGACGTGTGTGCCGTCGTCGAGCGTATAGTTGGCGATGTTGTTTTGCGTTGCATAATAAGTATATGTACGCGCGGGATGGGTGCCGAAATACAAAGCCATGCCGGTGGTGATAAGCAGCAGGACGGCCGCCGCCGCGCGCCAGAAGTTCAACGCGATACACCGGCGCTCTATACGCCGGTGTTCTTTGCCGATTTCGGCAAACGCTTTCCGTGCGACTGCCTCCGAGAAACTTTGGTCGAGGCTTACGCCTGCATTCCAGTATTCGCGTATCTTATTGTACGTGAGGGTGTTATCATCACTTTCGCGCAAGAATTCCTTGATGAGCGATTTCTCTCGCTCATCCGCCTCGCCCGCAAGCGACTTTGATATCAATTCGTCTAATTCGTCGTCTGTCATCATGTTTGTTTTAATGCGATTGCTTCACGGCTTTCTTCCTTAACGGAACTTTAAAACAATCCCCTACATCCCTAAAGACACCGAATTTTTCAAAATCCCCCATCGGTGAGCGAAAATTTTTCAAAAAAATTTGTTGGTAATAACTAAATGGTTATCTTTGCGGCGTAAAATTTTAAAGAATTTATTATGGCAACGTTGACATTGGAATATAATGCTCGTAACAGCACTGTCAGGCAACTTATCGAAGGATTGCTGTCATCAGGGCTGTTCAGGGTGAAGTCCGAACATGAAAAAGAACGTGCGGAGATACGTGCAAATATGCGCACTGCAAGTAGAATGATTGCTGATATTCAGGCACATGGTTCATCAAAATATCAAAATATGGACAGTTTTCTGTCTTCCTTGAAATAGTAAGGGAAAGGAAATAAATTTCATACCAACTCCGAAATTTAAAAAATCGTTCAAGCGATTGTACAAGAAATATCCTTCATTGAAAGCTGATTTTGAAAAATTCAAGAGAGATTTTTGCGAAAATCAGGAAATGGGAGAAGATCTTGGTGGCGGGTTTTACAAAGTTCGTATGGCAATAGAATCGAAACACAAAGGAAAAAGCGGAGGAGCAAGAGTCATTATCTATAATTTCTTTTTGCGGACTGTTCCTAATGATGTTTTACTAATTGATATTTATGATAAAAGCGAACTTTCCACGATGCAAGATTTTGAATATGAGAAAATTGCAAAAGAATTTATCTGAGATGTTTCAACTTCTCGCGAAGTTTGGTGGTGGCTGAGGTTACCTGTTTTTCTATGGTTTTGGGGGAGACGGAAAGAATTTCGGCGGCTTCGTTATAGGTCTTCTTCTGTTCGCGGACTAACATGAACGCCATACGGGTGCGCGATGGCAACTCGTTGATGGCGCGGTTGAGTTCTTCAGCTATCTCTTTCGAGATATAGATGGATTCGGGGGTGGTGTCGGTAAAACAAAAAGCGTCGGCATCAATGTCGTCTATGTCTATATTCACATGTTTCTCAAGTCTTAACCTGTTGAGGGCTTTGTTTTTTGCTATGATAAACAGGTAATTATCAATATGTTCTATTTCGGGAATTTCATCGCGATGTTGCCAAACGCTGACAAAGACGTCCGATGCTACTTCTTCACACGTCATTCTGTCGTTCACAAAAAGCGACACAAAGCGGGTAACCTTATCGCGATAGCCGTTAACGAAAAGGCGAAACCAGCGATCGAAGTCATTGCCCGATTTCATGTCTGTCGTTTCATCAAACTCCCCACCACCATTGCCACCACCGAGAGCGGCAGGGCAAAGACTATCGGGTCGATAGCGAACCATGGATAGACGTCAATCAGCACATCCTGCCCTGTAAGCATGCGGCACAGCCCGACAGGGGCGGCTTCGGCGCGGTGCAGAAACAGCATCGCGAAGAGGCTGACGGCAAGACCTGTCCATAGACTTGCCAAAGCGCCTTGACGGGTGGCGCGCTTCCAGTAGAGAGCGCAGAAATAAGCCGGCAGGAACGTTACGGCGCAAACGCCCATAAAGAGCGCCGTGCCGCGTGCAATGATACCCGCGCTGAGTACGTAGCATATAATGTAACTTACTAATATAGAGAACAGTACGCCGATGCGGACGCCGAGAGTGGAGTTGGCGTCGCGACGACGACCAAGACGCGGAAAGACGTCCGAACCGAAAGCCGCGCCCATAGTGTGAAACAGCGCGCTAAGGGTGGACATGCTCGCCGAAATAATGCACAGCATAAAGAACGCGCCGAACCACTGCGGCATGGCGCGGTTGATGAACAGCGGGATTATCTTGTCCATATCCTTTATCACCTCCGAAGCAACGACCCCGTCGTGTTTGAGAAAGAACAAGTTCGACAGCGCCCCTACGTGATAGATAGCGCCTACGGTGATAGCGATGAACACGCATCCTATCAACACTCCGCGGTTAAGCTGCTTGGCGCTTTTGACCATCATAAACCGTACTACGAGCTGCGGCTGCGCAAGGCAACCTATACCGACGCCGAGAACGAGGGAAGTAATAAGGGTGAACCACTGCGGCGAACCGGAAACGGGCATCGCCGTCCAGCCTTGATGACCTATGGCGCGAAACCTTTCCGGCACAAGCGAGGCTATGTCCGACAATGCGCGGTTGGCTTCCGTGAAACCCATCCCTATCGTCCGATAGAAACCGAAGAGCAGGAACAGCATGCACAAAAACATAATAACCGCCTGAAAAGCGTCGGTGTACATAACGCCTTTGATGCCGCCGGTGATGACATACGCGGCTACTATCAGCGTGAAGACGAGCAGCGCAAGGTTGTAGTCCATGCTGAACATCTGTTCGAGGAAGACAGCCCCGCCCTTCATCACTACGGCGGTGTAGAGCGGCATGCCGAGGAAGATTACCGTCGCCATGAATACCTGCACCGTCCGCGAGCCGTAATGCAGACCCAGAAACTGCGGGAACGTGTTGGCGCGGTATTTCTCGCCCATCTTGCGCGTCCGCCGTCCGAAGAAGATGAACGCTATGATGACGCCCATAAGCATGTTGAGCAGGCAAAGCCACTGAATGCCCATGCCGAAGGTTGCCGCCACGCCGCCAAAACCGACAATAGCCGACGCCGAGATGAACGTCGCACCATACGACAACGCCATGATGATGGGGTTAATAGACCTCCCGCCGAGCAGATAGTCGTCGGCGTTCTTCGTGCGCTTGTAGCCTAACCAGCCAAGCCACGCGAGTACAAACATGTACAATATTACAATGATTCCTATACTTAATGTGTTCATAGTCTTATTCTTCGTCTTTATTCCAACGTGAGATACCGTACCACAGCGCAAACGCGAGGCACAAAAAAATCAAAAGATATGCAATCCATATCACGGGGTCTGAAAGTCCAAACATAGTATTTTATATTTTTTCGGCGGCAAAGATACATTATTTTTTTTGAAAAAAACGCAACAATCATAAAAAAAATCCTTACTTTTGCGTTTTCAGGAAGAACATTTAACAGCATTTTTGATTATGGATAAAATTTTTATTTTTGCAACTGCTTTATTCTCTGTTTGTTGTAATATCTATGCACAGGAAGCCAATCAAATCGTCGCTTCTGGGGCGGCGGTGAAACTGCTTGCCGACGGGTTTGCTTTTACCGAAGGGCCTGCCGCTGACAGGGACGGGAACGTCTATTTCACCGATCAGCCAAACAACAAAATCTTCAAATGGTCGGTCAAAGAAGGCAAGCTTGAGGTTTACAGCGATGACTGCGGCCGTGCCAACGGGCTTTTTTTCGACAGGAAAGGGCGGCTGTTGTCGTGCTCCGACCTCGACAACGAGCTGTGGCAATGGGATATGAAGGGCAGTCACCGCACCTTAGTATCTGATTTTGAGGGGAAAAAGCTCAACGGCCCTAATGACTTGTGGGTTAATCCCAAAACGGGCGGCATTTATTTCACCGACCCGCTCTACAAACGCGATTACTGGACGCGTGATCCTGAAATGCAACAAGACGGGCAGCATGTCTATTATCTTTCGCCTGATTATAAGACACTTATAAAAGTTGCGACCGACCTGAAGCAGCCAAACGGCATTATCGGAACGCCCGACGGCAAGCGGCTTTATGTGGCGGACATCGGCGCCGGCAAGACTTATGTATTTGATATCCAGAAAGATGCTACGCTTGACAATAAAAAACTGTTTTGCGAGATGGGCTCCGACGGGATGACGATTGACCGCAAAGGCAATGTTTATCTGACCGGTAGGGGGGTAACTGTTTTCAATCCTTCCGGCGAAAAAATCGCCCACATTGACGTCAAAGCGAACTGGACGGCGAACGTTTGCTTCGGCGGCAAGACAGGTAACACATTGTTTATCACCGCTTCGGAATACTTATATTCGATTGAAATTAAAAATTAAAATTTAAAAATTACGATGAAAAGACGAGGATTTATCAAAGCCGGCATAGGTCTGGCGGGAATCACAATTTTACAGCCTGCAAAAGGGCTGACGGAGGTCAATATGGCGTTTTCTTCGGAGGCGTTTGTTGACAAGGTTAAACTTGGCAAGAGCGGTCTGAAGGTGTCGCGGATAGCGATGGGAACAGGCACTCATGGCGGCAACAAGGAATCGGACTTTACCCGCGCGGGTATGGATACTTTCGTGCGCCTCGCCCGGCATGCCTACGAGCGCGGCATCCGCTTCTACGACACAGCCGATTCTTACGGCTCAATTCCTTATGTCGGCGAAGCAATCAAGACGCTGCCACGCAAGAAGTTAACGCTTCTGACGAAGATGTGGACGCAGGATGACGGCTCCGACAGGCTTGAATCGGTTGAAGACAACATCAACCGCTATCTCAGGGAATTCGACACGGATTATATTGACATCCTGCTGATGCACTGCTTGATGAGCGGCGACTGGGGCAAGAAGCGCACTCATTACATGGAAGGTTTCCAGAAAGCCAAGAAAGAAGGTAAGGTGAGGGCAGTCGGCGTGTCGTGCCATAACATTGACGCCTTGCGCGAAGCGTCTGTAAATCCGTGGGTTGACGTCATTATGGCGCGAATCAATCCATTCGGCACCATCATGGACGGCTCGCCTGCGGAAGTAAAGGCTATTCTCGCCACCGCCAAACAAAACGGCAAAGGCATTATCGGGATGAAGATTTTCGGCGAAGGCAAACATGTGAGCGACGACGAGCGCGAGCAGTCAATCCGTTTCGCCCTCCACGAGGGAAATGTCCACTGTATGACGCTGGGAATGACCACGATAGCGCAGATGAACGACGCTGTGGAACGGGTTATGAAAAATAAGTGATGCAGATCAGGAAAGCGACTATCCGCGACATTGACGACATCATGCCCGTTTTTGATGCCGCCCGCCTTTTTATGCAATCAACGGGCAACCCGCACCAGTGGATCAATGGGTATCCTTCCAAAGAGTTGATTATCAGTAATATACAAGATGAAGATTTTTACCTTTGTTTTTCCGGAGATTCCATTGTGGGCGCTTTTTATTTCAGGATAGGGGACGACCCGACGTATGACCGCATTTATAACGGTCTGTGGCTCAACGATAAACCCTACGGCGTTGTTCACCGCCTTGCTTCCAACGGCAAACAGAAGCGGTTAGCCGACTTGTGTTTCGACTGGTGTTTCAATCGTGTGGACAACATAAGGGTTGATACGCATCGTGATAACAAGGTGATGCAGAGCGCTTTAGAGCGTTACGGATTTCGTTATTGCGGCATTATTTACCTTGCCGACGGCAGGGAGAGGATGGCTTATCAGAAATCACTTTTTGACTGACAATCTTTCGATAAACCAGACCGTCAAAAAGCCTGCTACGGCTAACAGGACAGCTTGCCAGAGGAGGCTGTCAGGGAGGATATTGCGCTCTGTAAGCGCTTTGACAGCGCCGTGGGAATCGGTATATGTCTCGATGGCCTCTTTCCATGGCCAGACCTTGTTGAGCGAACCGAGCATGAAACCTGCCAAAACAGCAATCGTGATGTCATGGAAACGGCGGAGTGCGAATGACAGGAAACGCGAAAAGCTTGTTATACCGACGATTATGCCTGCGCCGAATATTAACAACACCGACAGTTTCAGCGATTTGACGGCATCCATGATGTAGAAATACTTTCCCATCAGTACGAGGATGAAACTGCCTGATATACCCGGCAAAATCATTGCACATATCGCGACAGCGCCGCAAAGGAAGACAAACCACCATTCGTCGGGCGTTTTGGCGGGCGTCGCCATGGTGATGTAAAATGCTGATACTACGCCGATTATGAAGCTTAGGACAGTTTTCCAGTCCCACCGTTTGACGTCATGGACTACTATCCAAGTTGAAGCCATCACCAAGCCGAAGAAAAACGCCCACACTAAAATAGGGTGATTTTCAAGCAGATAGGTGATGAGGCGGGCGAGCGAGAAGATGCTGATGCCGATGCCTGCTATCAACGCAAGCAGGAAGTTTCCGTTAATGGCTTTCCAGAAGTCGCGCAGTCGCAGCGAGAACAGCAGTTTCAGCGACTCGAAGTTGATGCTCTTGATAGAATCAAGAAGCTCCTGATAAATACCTGTAATAAAAGCGATTGTGCCGCCGGAAACCCCCGGCACAACATCCGCAGCGCCCATTCCAATGCCTTTTAACGTAATGAGTGCATAATCAGTCGGTTTTCTCTGTTTCATATTTCTGTTTGTTTATTCCGTCATTGCGAGGGCGAAACTTGCAATCACCCCGTCATTGCGAGGGCGAAGCCCGAAGCAATCTAATCAATTACAATAAATATTACTGCTTCTGAACATCCGTGTCAGCTCTTCGGGATATGCAGGATTCATCGGTGCCGGGGTTCCCATCTCGTCGTTCCTGAACATGTTAAGCGTCGAGAGGTAATCAAGAATGCTGTGCGGATACCTTTTCAGGGCTTCACAGAACAGTTCCAAAGCGTACTCCCGCCGCTCGGTCTCAATAGCGCAGTAAATCATATCGCCCGTAACTGCTACCTCGTCAAGAAGATTTTCATTGCCTACAACCGGCTCAAGCAACTGGAAAGCCGTATCGTAATCCTCTATCTTCATGTAACATTTTGCCATGAATGGGTTAATGTCCAGAATATCAATCTGTTCTGTCATAATCAATTCTTCATAGCAAGAGATAGCCTCTTCGTAATTGCCGCTTTTAAGCAGGCAGTAGGCTTTGAGGCACTTTATCTCGTAGAGCATTTTATGGTCTTCCTGTTCGGCGGCAATGGCGAAATCGAAGGCTTCGATGGCTTTGTCAATGTTGAGGCACAACGAGTGAAGCCTGCCGAACATATACCACGCATCAGATGAAAATGGCTCTTTATCAACGAGTTTCTGGCACAGTTCGAGCGCTTTCTTAGTCTCGCCGCGCAGTTCGTGATTGAAACAGTATTCAATTTGAAGCCCGAAGTTATCGGGCTTAAGGGCCATCGCTTTTTTGATAAAATCAAGCGCCTGATCCTGCATACCCTCCATTTCGTTAAGCATACAAGCCACGCCTTCCAAAATATACTCAAGATACGGCACATTCGCATTGACGAGTTCGTCAACTAAGGTCATCGCTTCATTATAGCGGTTTAGTCCGAGCAGGCACTCTATACGGCACAAATCAACGTCTTCATTGTCTTTTACGGTGATGCCGTCGAGCACCTTTTGCGCCGATTTGAAATCATTCATCGCCATAAGCGACTGACAAATTGTCAGGGAAAAATCGGTATCGTCGGGATGGAGTTTGTAGCCAAGGTTTATCGCATCGTTAAGGTGCGACAGATCCTCGTTCTCAAGAAAATAATTTATGAGTTCGATAATCTCATCAACATCAAAGTAAGCGTCCTTGCCGCTCATCTGCGTCGAATAAAACCTTTCCAACAAAATATTCATTTCCTCCATATTTGATTAGTGATGAGTGATTAGTGATGAGTGATGAGTGGATGAATGATGAAAAGTGATTTCTTAATTCTCAATTCTCAATTCTCAATTCTTAATTCTAGCATACGCGTCTTTCAGCGACACTGTCCGGTTGAACACAAGCCTGCCGTCTTTGCTGTCGGGGTCAACGTTGAAGTAGCCTATGCGCTGGAACTGGTAGTGTTCGTAGGGTTTGGCGTCGCGCAGTTCCTCTTCCACATAGCAGTCGGTCAGCGTTTTAAGCGAATCGGGGTTGAGGAGTTCTTCTACCGGCTTGTCTTCGGTAGAAGGGTCTTCTACGGTCAGCAGGCGGTCGTAGAGGCGCACCTCCGCGCGGAGGGCATGCTGCACCGATACCCAGTGGATAGTGCCTTTGACCTTATGCGCGCTGTCGGGCATACCGCTCTTGGTATCAGGCAGATACTCGGCATAGACCTCCGTAACCTTGCCGGAAGCGTCTTTGGCGCAGCCGGTACATCTTACTATGTACGAGCAGCGCAGGCGTACCTCCTGACCGGGCGTGAGGCGGTAGTATTTATGCGGCGCAACCTCCTCGAAGTCTTCGCGTTCGATGTACAGTTCGCGGGTGAAAGCAATCTTGTGAGAGCCGGCGGACGGGTCTTCGGGGTTGTTGACAGAATCAAACAACTCTACCTGCCCTTCGGGATAGTTGGTGAGAACGAGGCGCACGGGGTTGATGACGGCGGCTACGCGCTTCGAGGTGGCGTTAAGGTCTTCGCGCACAGCGTGTTCCAACTGCGCCACGTCTATCATGCCGTCGTACTTGGTGTAGCCTATCATATTGATAAAGTTGCGAATAGAGGCGGGTGTATAGCCACGTCGCCGGTATCCGCAGAGGGTCGGCATGCGGGGGTCGTCCCAGCCGCTCACCTTGCCTTCTTTCACCAACTTAAGCAGTAAGCGCTTGCTCATGAGCGTGTAGGTGAGGTTCAGGCGGTTGAACTCGGTCTGACGCGGGCGGTAGTCGCTTCCGTAAACAAGGTTCTTGCTGAAATCATCGTCCGGCGCTTCGTGGCACAACTCTTCTATCATCATATCTATAAAGCGGTCATAGAGAGGGCGATGCACTTCAAACTCAAGCGTGCAGAGGGAGTGCGTAACGCCCTCGAAGTAGTCGCTCTGCCCGTGCGCGAAGTCGTACATAGGATAGACCTTCCACGTAGTACCGGTGCGGTGGTGCGGGTGCTTGATGATGCGGTAAATGATAGGGTCGCGGAAGTGCATGTTAGGCGAGGCCATATCAATCTTCGCCCGCAGGGTCATAGCGCCCTCGTCGAACTCGCCTTTGTTCATGCGCAGGAACAGGTCGAGGCTCTCTTCCGCAGGGCGGTTGCGGTAGGGGCTGTCGGTTCCAGCCTGCGTGGGCGTCCCCTTTTGTTGGGCTATTTGCTCGGACGTCTGCTCGTCGATGTAGGCCTTGCCTGCCTTGATGAGCCTGACGGCGAAGTCGAACAACTGCGGGAAGTAATCGGACGCATAGTAAACGTTAGCCCACTGAAAGCCGAGCCATTTGATGTCTTCCTGTATGGAATCGACGTACTCAACGTCTTCTTTTGTAGGGTTGGTATCGTCGAAGCGGAGGTTGCAGACGCCGCCATAGCGCTGCGCCACACCGAAGTCGAGGCAAATAGCCTTGGCGTGTCCGATGTGCAGGTATCCGTTAGGTTCGGGCGGGAAGCGCGTCTGTATGCGCCCGCCGTT
>JAISTJ010000178.1 GCA_031272655.1 Tannerella sp. | reverse complement strand
AAAAAACGCGGCGCGTCCGAAAAGCCTGATGAGTAGGGAAAATATTAATACTACATGTTATGTTTTGGAAAAGTAAAAAAGCGGCATCGTCGCAATCCGATGATTGGAATGACGAATGGAATTTAGACCAATTTTGGATGGCTCAGGAATTGGAATTTCAACATCAAAATCAAGGAATTCAGTTTAGAGCAGGTGAAACAAATCCACTACAATTAGGCAGAATCGTTAATACTCTTTTCGATATTCGCAAAGAAGAAGTGGCTATGCTAACTGTTAACGATGGAACAAGTCTAACAAAAATTGAAAGACAGGATGAAATCTGGAACTACAATATTATGACTGTAATTATGCAACAATGCGAAACATCTTATGCACAGCAATTTGTAATAATGAGTTTGTTTTATCGAGGTTATGACCAAAAAGATTTGGATAAGGATAAATCCATCAGCAAACGCGATGCTTGCCTTATTATACATTTAACTAATGGGGGCGGCATCAGAAAAAAAGTGCTTTATGTTCAGGCTACATTTTGCCTTCCACCAATTAGATTGGAACGGCTAAAAGGCGGAATGTTTTCACAGGCAAAAAACATATCATTTCTTATTGGATACGATTATCTACCCGCAGATGAACTGTCAAAGGAATTTGATGTTGTCTTCAAGTCTGCCATAGACAAAGTCAAAAATCATAAAGTCAAAGAATTGTCTTATCTAGAAAACGTTTTGCTGGATTTATTTACATATCCGCATGTAGCGCAAGATTTTTATATGGGCAAGCAAGTGATGCAGTATAATCGTTTTTGGGATGCTATCGCGTATTTTGAAAGCGCATTTAAAGCATTACAACTTAAACAGTGGCAAGGGGAAAAACTAAGTGATGATGAACATGCCAAGTTGCTTGAACTCTCGTTTTTAATAGGTTTTTGCTACTATGAACTGAGATTATTCGACAAAGCGTATAAATATTTAGAGTATTCTTACCGTTTTAATCCTCTTAATTATGACTACTTTACAGAATATGTGAATTGTCTTGAACGATTACACGATATTCGTGCATGGCATATTATTGCAGACCGTTTAGACAAAATCAATAAAGAAAACCCATCGAAAGAAGAATCAGATATAATTCTATTCTGCCTTAGACGCAGGGCTTATATGTTGATTGAATTAAAGGACTATGAAAATGCAAAAAGAGATTTGGATATAATATTAAAAATTAAACCGGATAATGAGTTTGCACTAAACGAGTTGAAATATATAAACATGATATCAAAAAGCGAATGAACAAATATCTCGACAGGGACGAAATTGAAGGCTTAAACCGCATTGTTTAATGTATTTGGATTGTGCCGAATACCAGGCGAAACGCCGACGCTCTCTGATAACTGAAAAATAACTATATTTGCAAAATCAAACGGAACGACAATATGGAAAATAAGGAATTAACGGCAGGCACAGTCCTGCAACAGGGAAAATACACCATCGAGCGCGTAATTGGTTCGGGTGGGTTTGGCATAACGTACTATGCGCGGCATAATGTGTTCGGGCATAATTACGCTGTAAAAGAGTTCTTTATCAGCGGCTACTGTGTTCGCAATACTGCGAACAAAACCGTGATGCTGCAAGGAATGACGGACGACGTTTACGGAAAATACCTGCAAAAGTTTATTGACGAAGCCGGTACTCTGGCACGGCTTGATCATCCGAACATCGTGAAGGTTACCGATATTTTCCGCGAAAACGGCACGGCGTATATCGTGATGAACTTCATCGAAGGGCGAACCTTGCAGAAACTCGTTGACCGACAGGGACGCCTGCCTTACGAGACTGCTGTCAACTACATCGCCCAGATTGCCGAAGCCGTTGACTATATCCACAGCCGTAATATCCTGCATCGTGACATCAAGCCCGAAAATATCATTATCACTCCCGACAACCGTGCCGTCCTGCTTGATTTCGGCTCCGCCCGCGAGTTTGTGCACGACAAAACGCAGATGCACACCTCAATACTGACGCCAGGCTATGCGCCACCCGAACAATATTCTAACACCAGCCGCAAAGGTGCATACAGCGACATCTATTCCCTCGGCGCAACCTTCTACTTCGCCCTCACCGCCACAATGCCGACCGACGCCGCAGCCCGCAGTTTTGAAACCCTTCCCGAACCGAAAACGCTTGTCCCAAACATCCCCGACGAAGCTAACCATACGATAATGAAAGCGATGCAAACCAAACCCGAAGACCGCTATCAGCATGTCAACGAGTTTATGGGGGATTTGCTGAATAAAAGCGCAGTAACACAAAAACCGTACAAACCTGAAAACAAAAAGTCAAGCAACAAAAAGCGTATAATTGTTGGCTCTGCGATTGGAATAATTGGCGTTTTAGTAATTGTTGGCGGATTGCTGTTAAGTAGCAAAGCAAAATTTCAAAATTTCACAGAAACTGATAATGGTGTTGATTTTGAAATGCTCTATGTTGCCGGCGGCACATTTACTATGGGCTGTACATCTGAACAGGGCGGCGATTGTTGGGATGGCGAAAAACCTGCACATCAGGTAACTTTGAGCGGTTATTACATTGGCAAATACGAAGTTACTCAGGCGCAGTGGAAAGCTGTAATGGGAAATAATCCGTCTGATTTCAAAGGAGACAATTTGCCGGTAGAAAATGTGAGTTGGAACGACGTTCAGGAATTTATCCGCAAACTTAATGCCCAAACCGGCAAGAACTATCGCCTGCCTACAGAGGCGGAATGGGAATTTGCGGCGCGGGGAGGCAATCAATCACGTGGTTACAAATACAGCGGCAGCAATACAGCCGACAACGTGGCGTGGTACTGTGACAACAGCGGCGGAAAAACTCACCCCGTTGGCACAAAACAGGCAAACGAATTGGGCATTTATGATATGAGCGGCAATGTTTTGGAGTGGTGCAGCGATTGGTATGACTCTTACAGCAGCGCTTCACAGACCAATCCGCGTGGCGCATCTACTGGCTCTAACCGCGTTCTTCGTGGCGGTAGTTGTTACTACGATTCGTTGTTCACGCGTGTCTCGAATCGTAACTGCAACTATCCCGACGACAGATACAACCACTGCGGTTTCCGCTTGGCTCTCAGTTCAAATTGAATCTGTCGGGAGGTTTTGGTGAAGCCCGCAGCGGAGCAAGGGCAAGACAAAACCGAAGGTTGAAAAAACAATTACCCCGCGAAGCGGG
>JAISTJ010000092.1 GCA_031272655.1 Tannerella sp. | reverse complement strand
ACCGTCAGCCTCGAACAGTTGGAATATGACGCCCGCCTGCTCAATCAGTCGCTCAAAGTCGGCAAGCCGACCGCCCAAATGCTGCAGGCGCTGCTCTCCGATTCCGACAAGTACCTTGACCCGCAGGCGCTGATATTGACGCCTGAAAACGTCATAAAGATTTCAGCAGAGATAGTGAAAGGCGAGAACTATATCGACGCCGCTCTAAAAGCCGCCAACAAAGCGCTTGACATCATCGAGGAAGCCACCGCCGCCGGTCAGTTGCAACTCTCCGAGATAGAGCAGCCATGGACAGACATGCTGCGCGGCGCCCTGTCAGAGATACCGACCGACGAAAGCGCCTTTGTAGAAGAGATGCTGCCCGTCTGCGGCGACAAGTTTATACCCAGCGAGTACGGACTTTAAAATAAGTTATGAAACCGACATTATTTGTACTTGCGGCCGGAATGGGAAGCCGCTACGGAGGATTGAAACAGCTTGACGGACTTGGGCCTAACGGCGAGACTATTATGGATTATTCTATCTATGACGCCATTCGCGGCGGCTTTGGGAAAGTGGTTTTCGTTATCCGCAAAGATTTTGAGGACGATTTTCGCACGAAAATTCTCTCCAAATACGAGAACCATATCCCTGTAGAAGTAGTTTTTCAGTCGTTGGACAAGATTCCCGCAGGCTTTACCTGTCCGCCCGAACGCACCAAACCGTGGGGCACCAACCACGCTGTATTGATGGGTAAAGGCGTTATAAATGAGCCGTTTCTCGTTATCAATGCCGACGATTTCTACGGTCGCGACAGCTATGCCGTTATCGGTCGCGAACTTGCGGCCGCTTACGGCAAGCAAAATGAATACTGCATGGTTGGCTTTCGCGTTGGTAACACGCTGAGTGAGAGCGGCTCCGTTGCACGCGGGGTCTGCGAAACGGATTCCGGCGGCTATCTGACAGGAGTTGTGGAACGCACTGCTATTGAGCGCATTGACGGCGATATTCAATTTTTTGACGAGAACGACAACAAGGTCGTTCTCGGCGAAAATGTGCCCGTTTCAATGAACATGTGGGGCTTCACACCCGATTATTTCGACTATTCGGAAGAATTTTTCAAACAGTTCTTGCGCGACAATCTTGATAAACCGAAAAGCGAGTTTTTTATACCGTTGATGGTCAATGATTTGGTAACAAAAGGCAAAGCCCGTGTCAAAGTGCTTGATACTACTTCAAAATGGTTTGGAGTTACTTATTCGGCTGATAGACAGGGAGTTGTGGATAAGATTCAAGCGTTGGTCGAGAGTGGGGAATATCCGGAGAGACTATTTTAAGAATTAAGAATTAAGAATTTATATTGTAGAGGCGTTGCTTGCGGCGTCTCTACTTTGTTTTTACGGTGGTTGTGTAGGGATAAATCAGGGATGTGTAGGAGAAAATGCCTTTGCAGAACAGGGTTTTGAGCGATGGCATCGGGGCAAGTTCAACGACCTTGAGCGAAGGGTGTTTTCGTATGTCCAACTCGGCGATAGGGTTGTTCATGCACTTCAGCCGCTTCATTGACGGAATCTCCATTACATCAAGCTTTTCAAACTTGTTGCCGTAACAGTAAAAATCTTCTATAAGTTTGTTTTTCTTCAGATCCACATACGTCAGGAAATTGTCGCCGCAATCAAGTGTTATAAGCGCCTGATTTTCGGATACATCTATATCGGATAACTGGTTTCCGCTGCAATTCAGCACTTTAAGCGCTTTATTCCGCGAGACATTGATGGTAGTCAAGGCATTACCGCCGCAGTTGAAGTTTGCTAACTTCGAGAGATGCGTTACTGCAATGGTTTTCAGTTTGTTATGATTACAAATAAGCGTGTCGAGCTGCGTATTACGGTTTAAATCAATCTTTTCAAGGTGGTTATAGCCGCAATCAAGCGTTGCAAGGCGGGGATTATTGCTTACATCAAGCTCTATCAGGCGGATATAAAAGCACCTAAGAGATTGTAACTCAGGATTTTTACTAACATTAATCACCACTAAATTGTTTTGAGAGCAGTTTAAATCGGTCAGCTTTGCATTGTCTCGTAACTCTATATTTGTCAGCTTATTACTGTTACAATCGAGTGTTTTAAGCTTGGGGTTGAAGCTTAAATCAAGCTCGGTCAGTTTGTTTCGGCTACAGTTCAGGCTCTCAAGTTCGCTGAAATATTCAATTCCC
The DNA here is from genome assembly GCA_031272655.1 of Tannerella sp. Classification (GTDB taxonomy): domain Bacteria; phylum Bacteroidota; class Bacteroidia; order Bacteroidales; family Tannerellaceae; genus Tannerella. Next base: position 12,044 of record JAISTJ010000092.1, on the reverse strand, counting down.
GCAAGCGAAGCTATCTCGCGGTCGGAGCAATCAATCACCTTCACGCGTCTTGCCTCAGCGCCCGTTACACGTCCGTCGCCGTCGGCATCGAAAGCGCTGATTACATAAGCATTAAAAGCCGAATCGGGAAATAATACAGCTCCTGCAAACGAGCGTAACTCCTCGCGACGGCTATCTTTCGCGGCGGCTTTTATCTCAGCGTAGTTGCGGTTTGCCTCCGCCTGACGGCGCACTTCCATCTTTCTGCGTTCCGATTCCGACAGTTCCGCAGCGGTTAAAACTTTTGTCTCTTTCGCTTTTTTCGTTTCCTTTGTCGTTTCTGCAATCGGAGGCGTGTCCACTTTCATCTCCGTTTCTTCCTTTTCCAACGTCGCGACCTCTGCCAAACCGTTCTCATCCACCGACCACAGCGTCGCTATTTCCTTCGAATAGCTTATCTTTTCTATGCTGTTTTCTTTTTTGAAATAAACAGACTGGAGCGACGGCATTGCATTGCAATACAGGTTTTTAAGCACTTCATTATGGGTTATATCAATGGTTATCAGCCTGTTAATACTACATTCCAATTCCGTAAGCTGTATATTGGATCTAACATCAAGAGTATCAAGGCGATTGTTGCCGCAATCAAGGTCGTTGAGGTTTGTATTGGCGCTGACGTCAAGGCGCGTAAGCAGATTGCGCGAGCAGTTGAGTTTCCACAAAGCGCCGTTATTGCTCAGGTTTAATGCCGTAAGTTTGTTTGACGAACAATTTAAATATCTGATTATAAGACAATTATTGATATTCAAAGCATGAATCTCATTTTGACTGCAACTAAGGTAAGTTATTGCTTCACAGAATGATACGTCGAGCGAATCAATTTTGTTGTTGTCGCATATCAATTCCTCAAGAAGTTGGTTTTGGCTGATATTCAGATACTTAATTTCATTATTGCGGCAATGTAGCTCCGTCAGCAAGGTATTATGCGTAATATCAAGCGTATCTAATTGATTATTATCACAATACAGTTTCTTTAAGGATGTATTGCGGCTAATATCAAACGATTTGAGCAAGCCTTTGGCAAACGGGTTTAACGGCGTACAATCGAGTTCTTCAAGCGAGGTAAAATGCTCAATTCCCGCTATTGAAGCAATATTTTCGGCAGGTAACTTCATGCGCGTTACCGCCATCGCTTCGGCATGTGAGATTTCGCCGTCGCCATTACCGTCGAAATGTTCCGTAAGAAATTTTTTGAAAGCGACATCCGGAACAGATATGTTTTGTCCTGTCGCTAAAACGCTGATTAACAATAATATAAATGTAATATTCCTCATAAATTCATTTTAATATCGCTGACAGACCGGAAGCCGTGCCGATCACAATAATCGTTAATGCCTTCTATGATTTTTATTGAGATTGTGGGGTCTATGAAGTTGTAAGTGCCTGTTTGTATGGCAGTTGCGCCGGCAAGTAGAAATTCAACCGCATCCTGCCATGACGAAATGCCGCCGAGACCGATTACGGGAATTTTCACTGCCTTAGCCGTTTGCCATACCATCCTGAGCGCCACAGGTTTAACGCACGGGCCGGACAGTCCGCCGGTAACAGTTGATAAAACGGGTCGGCGTTTCTCAACGTCAATTGCCATGCCGAGCAGCGTGTTGATAAGCGACACAGCGTCTGCGCCTTCATCCTCAACGGCACGCGCTATTTCCGTTATATCCGTTACATTTGGCGATAGCTTCACTATCAGCGTTTTACCATATACTTTGCGCACAGCCCGCACTACTTCGGCGGCAGATTGTGGGCAAATCCCAAAAGCCATGCCGCCCTGTTTTACGTTCGGGCAGGATATGTTGAGTTCGATTGCGGGGATATGCTCAAGTGCAGCGATACGCTCTGCGCAGTCCACGTAACTTTCTATAGATGAGCCACTTACATTGACTATCATATTTGTGTCAATGTCGCGGATAGCAGGATAAATCTCGCGAATGAAGTAGTCCACGCCTTTATTTTGCAGCCCAACAGCGTTGAGCATCCCGGCGGGCGTCTCCGCCATGCGGGGATAAGGGTTGCCTTCGCGAGGCTCGACGGTAGTGCCTTTGACGATGATAGCGCCAAGCCTCGAAATATCAAAGAAATCGGCGTATTCCAATCCGTAGCCGAAAGTCCCGGACGCCGTCATGACGGGATTTTTCATCGTCAACGTTCCTATTTTGGTTGTTAAATCTGCCATGTCAATTGATTAATGTTAAACACAGGACCTTCGATGCAGACACAGAGGTTGCCCTTAACTGTCTTTTCGACGCAACAGAGGCATGCCCCGATGCCGCATGCCATCATGTTTTCGAGCGATACTTCACAATCTATACCGTTTTCTTTGGCAAAATGCGCCACAGCGAGCATCATAGGCTTAGGGCCACAAGTGTAAATCTTACCGAAACGCCCCTCTCGCAATATGGAATGATTTGTTACAAAGCCTTTTTCGCCTGCCGAGCCATCTTCAGTTGTGATAAATATTGTGCCTATCCGCTGAAAATCAGGTAGTTGGAGTATGTCGTTTTTGCTTCTTCCGCCGAGCAGGAATATAGGTTTGAAGCCGGCGCTTTTCAATGTCTCGCCCAGAAAAAGCAGCGGCGCGACCCCTACCCCACCGCCAATGAGCAGCAAACTGTCACCGGTGTTGCCGAAAGGTATTGTAAATCCGTTACCCAGCGGGAGTATTACATTAATTATATCGCCGGAAAGACGCTCGGAAAGCCATCTTGTACCGTCGCCAGCTATCTGCACGAGAAGCCACAGCGTATTCCTCTGTTTATCAACGTAATTAACGGAAATAGGGCGGCGGAGGAATGTTTGCGGCGAGCCGTCAATACGCACCTGCACAAACTGCCCCGCAACCATTGCGGGCAGCGGCTTTTCGGCAGTCAGACGCAGCAAAAACGCCCGCTCGTGAAGGCGTACATTCTCCACAATCCGCAAGTCAAGCATATATTTCTTCATCTGCATAATCATAATGAAGTGCAAAGTTAAGATATTTTTTCGTTGCTATAAGATTTTTTTGTATTTTTGCACCCGAAAATTTAAACAAAAAATATGGCAACAGTAATAATAATGCCCAAACAAGGGCAGTCGGTCGAGAGTTGCATTTTGACCGAATTGAAGAAGAAAAAAGGCGACACGGTAGCGGTAGGCGACATTTTGTTTTCGTACGAGACCGACAAAGCGTCGTTTGAAGAGGAAGCAAAAGTGGCCGGAACGGTGCTTGAAGTGTTTTTCGCTGAGGGCGACGAGATTCCGGTGCTTACAAATGTGATGGTGATCGGCTCTGCGGGCGAATCGGTTGAGGAGTTCCGTCCGGGAGGCTCTGGCGCTCAGAGCGTTACGGCTGTTCAAAGCGCTTCACCTGCACATGCACCTGCTCCTTCACCAACACTTTCACCCTCACTCGAACCTCAAATATCCAGCAATAACGTTTCGCCGGAAACCGCGATCACAAAACCGGAATCCGCTGCAAGCCTTATTAGGACAGAGACCGTTTCTCCCGTTTCTCCCCGCGCCAAAGGTTTGGCCGAGAAGCATGCTATTGTTGCAGAAGCGCTTACTGGCAGCGGTCCGGGCGGCAGGGTGATAGAACGCGACGTGCAGGCCGCTATCGCCGCAGCGCCGGCAACTACCCCGCTTGCAAAAACCGTTATCCGCGAGACTGGCGCACCGATACCTGCAGCCGGTACCGGTTTGGCCGGCAAAGCCACCGCAACCGACGTCAACGCGGCCAAGAACCCCGTTTACGCTACCGACAGCGAAGTTAAACCGCTCACTAACATACGCAAACTTATTGCTAAGGCAATGCACGCCTCGCTGCAGAACTCTGCACAGCTGACGCACCACCTGAGCGCCGACGCCCGCCGCATCATGGCTTTGCGCAAGAAAGTGAAGAAAGCCGTTGAAGGCGGCTATCCGGTGGACATCACCCTCAATGATATGGTTTGCCTTGCTGTAATCAAGGCTTTGAAACAATTCCCGCAGGTGAACGCCCATTTCCTCGGCGACGGCATACGTTACTTTAAGAAAGTGCACCTCGCGCTGGCGGTTGATACCGAGCGCGGACTGATGGTACCGACCGTGAAGAATGCCGACGACCTTACAATAGCGGGCTTGGCGAGCCAGTTGAAAGAGGTGGCCAACGCATGCAAGAAAGGCGGCATTGACCCCGATCTGCTGTCGCCCGAAGCGGCATCGTTCACCGTTTCCAACCTCGGCAATTATGGGGTGGAGATCTTTACGCCAGTCATCAACCTGCCGCAGGTTGCCATTCTCGGCGTCAATACGATTGTCCCGCGTCCGAAAGACCTTGGCGGTGGCGTTTATGGCTTCGTTCCACATATCGGCTTAAGCCTCACCTACGACCACCGTGCTTTGGACGGCGGCGAGGCTACCCGCTTCCTGAAACAGATTGCGGTTGAGATTGAGAATCTGGAGATTGATATTTAATTAATTAAGAATTAAGAATTAAGGATTATGGACTGGATTGCTTCTTGCCTCGCAATGACGGACTTCGTTTGTTAGAGGATGGATTGCTTCTTGCAATAACAAATTTCATCCGTTAAGGGGGCTACGGAGGTTTTATTGGCGTCATTGCGAAGGCGATACGCCTGAAACAATCCGGTAAATTTTAGAATTTATAGTTTTTTGAAAATGAAAAGGCATCGGATTTTATTTTTTATTCTTGCGCTAATATGCTCAGTATCAGGTATTTATGCGCAAAAGCAGACTAATGAGCGGGCGCGATGGTTCGTTGATTCGCGCTATGGGATGTTCATTCACTGGGGCGTTTACAGCGGCGCGGAGGGTTTTTGGAAAGGCGAAAAACTGCGTAACAACAACGATTATGCGGAATGGATTTTCTACCGCAACCAGATTTCCAAAGACGAATACCTGACGCTGCTTGACCGCTTCGACTGGGACGAAATTGATCCCGAAAAGTGGGTCATCCTCGCCAAACAAGCCGGAATGAAATATATAACCCTGACGGCCAAGCATCATGACGGCTTTGCGCTGTGGGACAGCAAGGTAAGTGATTATGACATAGGTACTTATACCAAAGGAAAGCGCGATATTGTAGCCGAACTCGCCGCCGCGTGCCGCAAACACGGCATCCGCATGGGGCTGTATTACTCCCATTGGGTGGATTGGGAACACCAGTACGGATGGAACCACGAACGCGAGATAACAGGCATAGAACCAAAGGATTACGACCAATACTGGCAGGAAAAAGTTATCCCCCAAATTCGCGAACTGCTGACTAACTATGGAGAAATCAGCATGTTATGGTTTGATATGTGGATACACCACTCCGAATCGTGCGTTACAAAAGAGCAGTTGCTGCAACTCAAGAGCCTTATCCGCCAACTGCAACCGAACTGTCTTGTCAATTCCCGTCTCGGACTTTCGATAGAGGAAGACCCTGATATTGACTTTAAAACGCTGGGAGACAATCATTTCGGCAACCGCCGCGAGGAATTTCCATGGCAAACGCCCGGCACAGTAGCCCATTCTTGGGGCTATCATTCCGATGAAACATCATGGAAATCAACGACTATACTCCTGAAAAACCTTATCAGCAACGTAAGCCTCAACGGCAATTTCATGCTTAATATAGGGCCGCGCGCCAACGGGGACGTCAATTACGAAACGACATTGCGTTTGCTTGAGATAGGTAAGTGGTTGGAAATCAATGGCGACGCCATTTATGGCGCAGCTGCATCGGGACTTACCACACAGCATGAATGGGGCAAGGTAACGCAAAAAACGGTTGACGGCGTAACAAAGCTTTATATGCACGTGTTTAACTGGCCTCTCAGTAAAAATCTGCCTTTGACGGGCGTTGCAACGAAACCGAGCAAAGTTTATCTGCTTGCGGACAAGCAAAAAGCGCCGTTAACATTCAAACACGATGGTTATCTGACTGATATACAGCTACCTGTGCTTCAACCTGACAATTATGTTTCGGTCGTTGTGGCTGAATACGACGGCAAGATTGAAACGGAAAGCGGATTAGCGGCGCAAACGACAGACGGCGGCTACTCGCTGACATACTCCAACAGGTCGTCCGAACAGGATTTACAATTCAAAGGCAGGGAGCGCGGGGGCACTGTACCTGAACACATCGTTATAAGTAAACCGCTGATTATCAAATGGAAACTGTATATAGACAAAGCTTCAAAAAAAGCTGTGGATATTTCATACAGTTTTCAAGGAAAAAAAGACGGCACGATTGAAGTCAAAGCAGCAGGTAATAAACTGATACACAATATAATACCTACTGGAAAAACGGTCGGAGAGCCAAATTCAAACTGGGTCATTGACCGTTACCTGTCGCATCGAATCGGCGAAATCAGTTTCCCCGAAAAGGGCGTTTACGAGATCGAAATAACCATCACACCCGCCGCCAAAGAAGAATTGAATTTCCAGTGGGGATGGATAAAATGAGCTATTTTCAAAAAAGTTGTTCCGTGAAACAATAATTTGATAAAATCCCGTTTAAATAATAAAAACTTTATGGGAAAAACAATTTATGATTCAAAACAGCGATGGACAATAGTATTCATCGTCATTGCAGCGTTTATTATCATCGGAACAGTTGTTGTATCCAACTCGTTCAGTCGCCAACTCGCTCAGGAAGAGCGGAATAAAGTAGAGACATGGGCGGAAACGATGCGGCTGCTTGTTACCGACTCGGCTGATATTCAGAGCCAAACATTGATTCTTATCACAAATATCCTGCAGGGGAACACTACAATACCCGTATTAGTCTGTGATTCAGCGGGAAACGTGTATGAACACAGGAATATCATTGTTCCGGAGAAGGATAGCGATAAGTTTCTCGCAAACAAAGTGGCGTATCTGAAGACCAAAAATCCGCCGATAAAAGTTGAGATTGACAAGAATGAATATCAATATGTTTATTATGACGAATCGCTTGTTTTGAAGCGGCTTATGATGTATCCATACATACAGCTCGGCGTTGTTTTCGTATTTATTATCGTGGCTTTCCTTGCACTTTCGAGCGCAAAGAAGGCAGAACAAAACAAGGTTTGGGTAGGACTTTCAAAAGAGACTGCCCATCAGTTAGGGACGCCTATTTCCTCACTTATAGCTTGGGTGGAATACCTTAAGAATAAGGACGTTGACGCATCATATTTAGTGGAAATGGAGAAAGATGTCAAACGGCTCGAAACGATTGCCGAGCGATTCTCGAAAATCGGCTCTAATACGGAGCTATTCCCGCTTAACATCAATAATTCCATCAAGTCATCGTGCGAATACATGAGTTCGCGCGTGTCGGCGAAAGTGAAACTGCAAACCGAGCTGACGGATGCGCCGTTGCTTGTATTGATGAACGAATCGCTGTTTTCGTGGGTGATAGAAAACCTCACCAAAAACTCTGTGGACGCAATGGAAGGTCAGGGCGAAATCATTTACAGCGTTACCGATGGCGGCAAGAAAGTATTTATAGATGTGGAAGATACGGGCAAAGGCATATCCAAATCGCGCTTCAAAACTATATTTAGCCCGGGTTATACTACCAAAACGCGAGGCTGGGGGCTGGGACTTTCACTTGTCAAACGTATTATAGAATCGTATCCGGGCGGCAAAATTTATGTTAAAAATTCAGAAATCGGAAAAGGCACTACTTTCCGGATAGAGCTTAACAAGTACAGCGGATAAGATTTTTAAAGTATTGATTATGAGAGTGTTAATGATGTTTTTTCTTCTTTTTTGCGTTTTAATCAATATTAAAGCGCAGGAAGAAGACACCATTACATCAACCTCTATACGGCGGCGCATTTTGTGGGAGCAGAGGATGATGAAACTGAACGAACAACGGGACAGCATCCGCAGTTATATCGCCCGAGAAATCAATGAGATAGGCCCCGATTACAACGCAGACAGCGTGCGCAGGGAAATTGAAAGCGGCGCCTATTTCTCACTTTTCAAGGATAATTATTTTATCGGCGGCATACCTGTCGGGCAGAAAATAATGGCCTCCAATACAAACGTGAAGTTTCAGCTTAGCATCAGTCACCGCCTGACTAAGAGCCGTTTACCTTTCGACACATATCTGTTCCTGACTTTTTCGCAGAAAACAATCTGGAATGTGATTCAAAAATCAATGCCGATGCTTGACATGAACTTCAATCCGAGTATCGGTCTCGGACACCTTATCATCCACAAAAACAGGTATATAGGTAGGGGATTCCTGATGATTGAGCACGAATCGAATGGTAAAGACGGACTTACATCCCGCAGTTGGAACAAAGTGTCTTTAGGTCTGTATCTTATGCTAAACAAAAAGTTAGATACGCAAATTAAACTCTGGGCGCCGATAATTGACAGCGACAATAACCGCGATATCCTTCAATATAACGGCATCGGGCACTTCGGGCTTACGTATCATACGGAAGATCAGCGTTTTATACTTGGCGTACTAAGCACTTGGCGCACTAAATCGTTCAGTTTCAATACTCAATGGGATATGAGTTTCAAACTCAATAAAAAAGTAAATCAATACCTGTTTATACAGTATTACAATGGTTATGGTGAGTATCTTCTTGATTATAATCGCTTTAGTAGCACCTTGCGAGTTGGTTTCGTCATTAAGCCGAGTGATTTTAGTATATATTAAAGGACTGGATTGCTTCGTTCCTCGCAATGACGGGATACTTTAAGGACTGGATTACTTCGTTCCTCGCAATGACGAGGCGCTTAACTCTTAATTCTTAATTCTTAATTCTTAATTCTCAATTCTTAATTCTCATCCGACGCTTCCTTCAAGCGAAATAGACAGCAGTTTCTGCGCCTCGACGGCAAACTCCATCGGCAATTTGTTCATCACCTCGCGTGCGTATCCACCAACTATCAGGCTTACAGCCTTTTCGGTATCAATTCCCCGCTGGTTGCAGTAAAAGAGTTGTTCCTCGTTGATTTTTGAGGTCGTAGCTTCGTGCTCGACGACAGCCGTTTCGTTCTGAATATCGGAGTAAGGGAAAGTATGCGCGCCGCAGTCGGAGCTAAGCAGGAGGCTGTCGCACTGGCTATGGTTGCGGGCGTTCTCGGCACGTGGGGCTATCTTCACAAGCCCCCGATAGCTGTTCTGACTGCGACCTGCCGAGATGCCTTTCGAGACGATTGTAGAGCGGGTGTTGCGCCCCAAATGAATCATTTTCGTACCGGTATCGGCTTGTTGGAAATTGTTAGTAACAGCGACAGAGTAGAACTCGCCTACCGAATTGTCGCCGGCAAGAATGCACGAGGGGTATTTCCACGTGATAGCGGAGCCGGTCTCGACCTGCGTCCACGAAATCTTGCTATTCTCGCCTCGGCACAACCCGCGTTTAGTAACAAAGTTATAAATTCCGCCGTTACCGTTCTTATCGCCCGGATACCAATTCTGGACGGTCGAGTACTTCACTTCGGCTCGCTCGTTGGCAATTATCTCCACTATTGCGGCGTGCAGTTGGTTCTCGTCACGTCGCGGGGCGGTGCAACCTTCGAGGTAGCTGACGTAGGCATCATCGTCGGCAACAATCAGCGTCCGCTCGAATTGCCCCGTATTCGCTGCATTAATGCGGAAATACGTGCTTAGCTCCATCGGACAGCGCACACCCTTAGGGATATACACAAAAGAGCCGTCGGAAAAAACAGCCGAGTTGAGCGCCGCAAAGAAGTTGTCGCGGTAGCCCACAACGCTGCCGAGATATTTCTTCACAAGGTCGGGGTGGTTGATGACCGCTTCGCTGAACGAACAAAATATAACTCCTTTTTCGGCAAGCTGCTCTTTGAAGGTGGTGCGTACCGAAACGCTGTCCATAACGGCATCCACCGCCATCGTACCGCTTAAGAGCTTCTGCTCTTCAAGTGGAATGCCGAGCTTGTCGAAAGTCTTAAGCAGCTCAGGGTCAACTTCTTCAAGGCTCTTAGGGGCGTCTTTGCTGCGCGGCGCTGCGTAATAGATAATATCCTGATAATCAATAGCCGGAATCTTAAGGTGCGCCCAGTCGGGCATTGTCATCGTCTGCCAATGGCGAAAAGCCTTGAGCCTGAAATCAAGCAACCATTCCGGTTCTTTTTTCTTAGCAGAAATCAGGCGTACAACATCTTCGTCCAATCCCTTGCGAATCAGCTCCGTATCAACATTCGAGGTGAAACCGTACTTATATTCACCCGAAGTAAATTCATTCAGTATGTCGTCTTGATCGTCCATTTTTATTTATTCTAACGATAAATGTAGATTTTTATTATTTATCAACGGTGATTTATCTTTTAATATTTTCAGATAAAACATTAATAATAAGTGGTTTAATATTTATCAGCAAAATTTTTTCCCGAAAAAACGGTAACTTTTTAGAAATAATTTCTATCTTTGCTATTTCATATTTTAAAATTCATACAACATGGCAAAAGAGAAATCTGAAGAAGTACAGGAACAGGCGGCAGGAGGCGGCGCGACAGAGAAATTGAAAGCGTTGCGGGCTGCTATGGATAAGATTGAAAAGAGTTATGGCAAGGGCGCGATAATGAAGCTTGGGGACGAACGCATTGAAAATGTGGAAGTTATACCATCGGGATCTATCGGGCTGAATGCCGCTCTTGGCGTTGGGGGCTATCCGCGCGGCAGGGTAATTGAAATTTACGGACCGGAATCGTCGGGTAAAACCACGCTCGCCATTCATGCTATAGCAGAGGCGCAGAAAGCCGGCGGGATAGCCGCTTTTGTTGATGCGGAGCATGCTTTCGACCGGTTTTATGCTGAAAAGCTTGGCGTGGACATTGATAATCTGCTGATTTCACAACCCGATAACGGCGAACAGGCGCTTGAGATTGCCGAGCAGTTGATACGCTCGTCGGCGGTTGATATCGTCGTGATAGATTCCGTTGCGGCGCTTACTCCGAAAGCCGAGATTGAAGGCGAGATGGGCGACAGCAAGATGGGCTTGCAGGCAAGACTTATGTCACAGGCGCTTCGCAAACTGACTGCCGCAATCAACAAAACAAAGACTACATGTATCTTTATCAATCAGTTACGCGACAAAATCGGCATCATGTTCGGTAACCCCGAAACGACGACCGGTGGTAACGCGCTTAAATTTTACGCTTCGGTGCGTTTGGATATAAGGCGCATAACTTCGCTTAAAGAAGGCGACGAAGTGATTGGTAATCAGGTACGTGTGAAAGTTGTCAAAAACAAAATAGCGCCGCCGTTCCGCAAAGCCGAGTTCGACATCATGTTCGGCGCAGGCATCTCCCGTTCGGGCGAAATCATTGATTTGGGCGTGGAACACAACATCGTGAAGAAAAGCGGCGCATGGTTCAGCTACAACGACACCAAGTTAGGGCAGGGTCGCGACGCCTCAAAGAAAACAGTCGAAGACAACCCCGAACTTGCCGCCGAACTCGAAGCCAAAATCTTCGAAGCCTTGAAGAAATAACCGGCTCGGCAGCCACTCCAAGTCTGTCTTGTAAAGTTTTTCCCTCGCCCGCTTTCGGGTGAGGGTTAAGGGCTTTTGTTTCCGGCATAAGTATTTTCACCGCACCGGTTTTTGAACACATAACTTGTGCCTCGCTATTGCATGGATGCAGGTTTTGGGACTTGGAAAGAATTTAAAACCTTAACAAGGTTTTGAACCTTGTTAAGGCTGGTCGTCGCTACATCAATTTTCCCCTTAAAAATCTTCCAAATTCGGAAAAAAGCCATATCTTTGCATCAATAATTTACATAAACAAACAGTTACAAAACAGAAAACGAATAGAAACAACATATTGAACTTATAGCGATTATTCTCTCCTTATCTAAATCTACCAATAATAGTCTGTGAGAATAAGTTGCGAAGGTTCACGTCGAAAGGCGTGAACTGTTTTGCACTTATTTACTGACGACGGTTTTGGTAGAGCCTGAACACGAAAATAAGCATCAACAAACAGTTTCACGCTTTTTTCATGGACGAAAACAAGATAGATATAGGGCGAATGATACTGATGGAACTCAAAAGGCAGAAACGTTC
>JAISTJ010000085.1 GCA_031272655.1 Tannerella sp. | reverse complement strand
TCATTGCGAACGCAGTGAAGCAATCTCCCAAAACTATAAACAATAAACTATAAACAACAAACTCTCCCTACGCCACAATGCACTTCATAGACCTGCAAGCCCAATACCTTCGTCTGAAGGACGAAATAGACGCCGCCGTCCAATGCGCCTGTCAGCAGGCGGACTATATCAACGGCTCGGAAGTGAAAGATTTCACTGCTAAACTATCTGAATATCTGAATGTTCCATATATTGTAACCTGCGGCAACTGCACCGACGCACTGCGTATTGCGTTGCAAGCCCTCAATATCGGCGCCGGCGACGAGGTCATTGTTCCCGCATTTACCTATATTGCTCCCGTTGAAGCCATCGCCGCAGTCGGAGCGACGCCCGTACTTGTTGATGTGGACGCCAACACATTCAATATCAATACAAAACTGATTGAAAATGCAATCTCCAACCGGACAAAAGCGATTATCGCCGTTCATCTTTTTGGACAATCATCTGATACTAAGGCTATTAACGAAATTTCTTACAAGCATAAATTGTCTGTAATAGAAGACAACGCCCAGTCGCTCGGCGCAGACATTATTTTCAAAAACGGCAAAAGGCAAAAAGCAGGCACAACCGGCACAATCGGTGTAACGTCGTTCTTTCCAACCAAGCCGCTCGGCTGTTTCGGCGATGGCGGCGCCCTTTTTACCCACGACGCCGGACTTTCGGAAACCATTCGCCTGCTCGCAAATCACGGACAATCAGCAAAATACCATCATAAAACAGTAGGAAGCAACTCACGATTAGACAACATTCAGGCGGCAATTCTGAACATCAAACTGCGCTATATGGAGCAGTTCACAGCCCGCCGCCGACAGATAGCCGCACAATACACCGAAGCCCTTAAAAACATTGGATACATTCAACCTCCCGTCATAAGTCCCTCATCCACACACGTTTTCCATCAATACACCATTCAAGTCGGAAACGGACGCCGCGACGCCCTGAAAGCGCATCTCGCAGCCAACGGCATCCCGACAATGGTTTATTATCCGCTTCCGATTCACGAGCAGGAAGCATACAAGCATCGCGTGCGGAAGTCAGGCGCTTTAGCCGAATCCGAACGTTTAACCCGCGAAGTCCTTTCCCTCCCGATAGATCCCGAAATGACCAACGAAACCGTAATCAGAATTATCGAAATTCTTAATTCTTAATTCTGGAAAACAGTTGCCTGCTCAATGAAATAGTCGTTGAGTTCGGTTATTGCTTCGGGGGTGTTCGATAAGTCTTTCTTTATCAGTCCTTTTTCTAACAGGATTAGGCGCGTTGAGATGTCAGTGGTGAAGTTAAGGTTATGGCTTGAAATGAGTATCGTAGAGCCTTGCTCGCTGTTCATGCGGGCAAGCATGTCGCGTATCTCAAGTTGCGAAGACGGGTCAAGAAAATTGAACGGCTCATCGAGGATAAGCAGTTCGGGTTTTATCATCATTGCCGCTATGATGCCTATCTTCTGTTTGTTGCCTGCCGAGAAGTTGCGGATATACTTCTTTTGCCCCATTATCTCGTTGTTCATAAACCGCGAAAACGGACTAAGGCGCTCATCTACCGAACTTTTATTTAGACCGTATGTTTCTCCTACAAAGTAGAAATATTCTTCGGGTGTAAGAAATTCTATCAGGAAACGGTTGTCTATGAACGCTCCGGTATAGCGTTTCCATGATTCCGAAGCGCTTACGTCAATATCGTTGCTCAGCACACAGCCTTCGTCGGCTTGCAAAAGGTCAAGCAGCAAACGAAAAAACGTTGTCTTGCCTGCGCCATTGTTGCCTACCAGACCCAGTAAGGTCCCTTTCTCAATTGTCAGCTCCGGAATATCTAAGGCTGTCTTCGCTCCGAAACGCTTTACTAAATTTTGTACGTGAATCATAATACTATTATTGTTTATGAGTTTATGAGTTTATGAGTTTATGAGTTTGAGGCTCTTAACTCTTAATTCTCAATTCTCAATTCTCAATTCAACATTAATCATTTGCTCCTGAAACCTTCCATATTTTTATATTTCCTTTTCAGGAAGCGTTTGTAAATCCATGATAGCCAGAGTTGAGAGGTCAAAGTGAAAGCTAATCCCGAAATGAGCATAAACCAGCATGTTGCTGTTTCGTTAAAATACTCATTGAGTATAAGGATTATTATCACAGGAACAAACATGGTCATCATTGAAAAAGCTATCATATTGCCGGACTGACCTCGCCAGTTCATCATCCCTTTATCGAACAGGTCAAAATGAGTTTTATTATAGACAGTGTTCTGGAAGATGATGAAATAGACAGGTCCGGTAACATAAGGCAACATCGAAATAAGCAGGAAAGCGCTTATCTTGCCCTGAAAGGCAGGAAGCAGTAAGATAAGCGTAATAATCACTGAATAAGCGCAATACAGAAAATATTTGCCGCGCAGCATGTCGAAAAGAGACAGAGGACGCGCTGCAAGTCCGTCAAAATGAGCTGATTCGGCTACAAAGATATATTGTCCCATGATAATACCGGCTAATCCGAGCGACATTATGCCATACAGGAAAAATATTGACTTATTGCCTTCCATAAAGGTATTTCCGGGCACATACAGCATATATAGATAAAGCCCGATTATGATGGCAGGCGACATTAGCATCTGTTTTTTAATACGCGGAGCACGCATTATCATCTTAATTTCGAGGTTGATAAAATCGCCGACAGCGCCGAAACGGTCAAGGAACGAGAGGCTTGAAAAAGATGATATTTTCTCAACCTTTTCGCCTTGAAGTTCACGATATAATCCCTGCCGCATAAGCAGTCTGTTAGTAACCCATAACAACATAATACAAAGTAGCACAGATAGATATGCTATCCAATTAAAGTTCAGCAATGCTTCTCCAAAATGAAAAGAATAGTCGCCTGTATTAAACTTGCAGACAAAAAACAGGAAGTAAGGCGCAGCGACGATGATACCGGCAAGCAAAAAAGCCCACCAGCTCTTACTCAGCAAGTTATTAACTAATGTTACAAGCATGCTTGAAGCAATGCAAAGCAGCCAGAACGCTACAATATAGGCTAATGTTGCGGTAAAACCGAAATATGGCAATACAGCCTTAAAAGCAAACGGTATGACAAGCGGCAACAGATACATGTTCCACAAACTTACAAACTCCTTGCGAAGCAGGAAGTTAAAGAGAGTGTTTTTGTTTATCGGCAACGTCAGATATGGCGCTATCTGCATAGACTGATTGCTCTTGAAAAAGAACTTAATAAGGAAATCGCCTGCGAAGATATATGGTAAAACAGAATTGAATACGCTGATTGCCAAGTCGTATGTGCCTACCTCAACAAGTATCTTGTCAAGTACAAGACCAAGAGCAAAATACTCTGCTACCACAAAAGCGAGCATTACTCCCATAAAAATTCGCATAGCGAGGTTGCGTTCAAACATTGGATTTCTACGGAACGCTTTCGATTGATGCTGCTGTAATTGTCTTTGTATCATTAACTTTTGTAAAATAAAAAATAAAACTATGAGTGATGAGTGATGAGTGATTTTGTTTTTATTTGTTTTTATTTGTTTCTGGTTGTTTTATTATGTTTCTTTTGTTTCTGTTTGTTTATCCAAAACTGCAAAAAAAAAAGAAAACCATAAAAAACTATAGAAAACTTCAAACCTCAAACTTATAAACTTTAAACTTCAAACTAAGAAAAACAAACGAAAACAAACGAAAACAAAGAAAAACTTATAAACTCATAAACTCATAAACTCTTATCTCTTAACTCTAAAGATTTTATATCCTGTAGCTGCCACAAGTATGCTCATCAGCGGGCTGACGAGGTTAAAGAAGGCGTAAGGCAGGTAGGTAAGAGTTGGGATTCCGAGTACGGTTGCCTGCGTCATACCGCAAGTGTTCCAAGGGATGAGCGGCGATGTAACGGTGGCGCTGTCTTCCGCCGAGCGGCTTAGCAGTCGGCTCTCGTAGCCTTTCTCGCGGAAAATATCCTTGTACATGTTGCCTGTCAGAATGATAGAGAGATACTGGTCGCTTGTCAAGATATTGAAACACAGACCTGAGACCACCGTTGAGGCAACCATCCCTGCTGTTTTCTTCATAAAGCGGGTGAATACGGAGATGATACTTGCCAGCATACCGCTTGCCGTCATTGCGCCGCCAAAGCACATCGCACATATTATCAGCCATACAGTGTTCATCATCCCGGCCATACCCCGCGTAGCAACGAGTTCGTCAAGCTCGTCAAGTCCGGTCTGAATATGCGTACTTCCGAATATAGATGTTAAGAAGCCTTTGCCTTGAGCCATCAAACCGCTAACATCTTCTCCTGCAATCTGTTGAAGTATATGAGGTTGGAATATAAGTCCGAACACTGCGGCGATGAGCGCAGAGCAGAACAACGTAACTAACGAAGGCGCTCTGCGGGCTATCATAAAAGCCATAAAGACAGGTACTATCAACAGCCATGGCGAGATGTTGAAAGTGGAACGAAGCGAGGAAGTGAACGAGGTTACCTCTAAAACAGGGGCGCTGTGATGTGAAAACCCTGCTATAGTAAAGATTATCAGCGCAATAGTGATGGAAGGCACGGTCGTAATCATCATATAGCGGATATGCACGAACAGAGGCGTCTCTGTAACGGCTGAGGCGAGGACGGTGGTATCGGACAGCGGCGAAATCTTGTCCCCAAAATAAGCGCCGGAGATGATAGCGCCTCCTATCCACCCTGCCGAGAACCCCTGCGCCATACCGACGCCTAACAGCGCGATGCCAATGGTAGCTACCGTAGTCCATGAGCTGCCGGTCATCAAAGACACTGCCGCGCAAATGATACATGTTGTGGCAAGATAGAAGTCCGGATTGATAATCATCATCCCGTAATATATTAATGTAGGGATGACGCCGCTTACCATCCATGTCCCCGACAGCGCCCCTATCAGCAGCAATATGAGCAATGCAACGGATACCTTAGTGATGTTGCTTACGATAGCGTCTTCAATTTGCTTCCATGATGTTCCACAGAAAAGCGTTGCTAATACTGCACAGACAGCAGTAGCGATAATAAGCACTATCTGGCTTGCGCCGTTGAGAGTATCGCTTCCAAACAGCCTGACAGCCAGAAACAAAAGGCAAACCAACACCAGCACCGGCGTTACCGAAAGCCATGGCGAAGGCCTCTTAAAAGGATTATTTTCCATCTGATTTTCTTTAAAAACAGTCGCAAAAGTAAAGAATTATTTAAAAATTTATTACTTTTGCATCAAAAAAGAGATGAATTTGACAATTTACAATACTTTGACGCGCGAGAAAGAGGTTTTTGCGCCGCTTCACCCGCCGCTTGCGGGGATGTATGTGTGCGGGCCGACGGTCTATGGCGACCCGCATCTGGGGCATGCGCGTCCGGCTATCACTTTCGACGTACTCTTCCGTCTGCTGCGACATCTCGGCTACAAGGTGCGCTACGTGCGTAACATCACCGACGTAGGTCATCTTGAACACGACGCCGACGCGGGCGAGGACAAGATAGCCAAGAAAGCCCGCATAGAACAGTTAGAACCGATGGAAGTGGTTCAGTATTACACTCTTCGCTATCATAAGGCGATGGAGAGGCTGAACGTACTGCCGCCAAGCATAGAGCCACACGCCTCAGGGCATATCATGGAGCAGATAGCGCTTGTACAGCAGATATTGGACAACGGATACGCCTACGTCAGCGACGGCTCGGTGTATTTCGACGTCGAGAAGTACAACAAGGCGCATCGCTACGGCATACTGTCGAACCGTAACATTGACGACATGCTCAACACGACCCGCGAATTAGACGGTCAGGAAGAGAAGCGTAACCCTATTGACTTTGCGCTCTGGAAAAAGGCTCAGCCGGAGCATATAATGCGCTGGCAGTCGCCGTGGAGCGAGGGCTTTCCGGGCTGGCACTGCGAGTGTACGGCTATGGGGCGCAAGTATCTTGGCGAACAGTTCGACATACACGGCGGCGGCATGGATTTGATTTTCCCGCATCACGAGTGCGAAATAGCACAGGCGGTGGCGGCACAGGGACACGACATAGTGCGCTACTGGATGCACAACAACATGATAACCATCAACGGACAGAAGATGGGCAAGTCGCTCGGCAACTTCATCACTTTGGAAGAGTTCTTTACCGGCGGCAGTCCGCTTTTGCAGCAGCCCTACGCGCCGATGACGATACGTTTCTTCATCCTTCAGGCGCACTATCGCAGCACGGTGGATTTCAGTAACGAGGCGCTGCAGTCGGCCGAGAAAGGTTTGGCGCGGCTGTTGGAGGCTTACGCGCACTTGCAGAAACTGCAGCCGACGGCAACTACGACGGTCTATGTCGCCGGTCTGCGCACCCGCTGCGAAGAGGCTATCTGCGACGATATGAACACGCCGGTAGTGATTTCGCACCTCTTCGACGCTTGTAAGGCTGTCAACACCGTCAAGGACGGCAACGGCAGCATCAGCGCCGCCGACCTTTCCGAACTGCAGGACGTTTTCCACCTCTTCATCGAAGATATTCTCGGTCTTCAAGCCGCCACAGCCTCTTCGGAGGGCGCCGACCTCGAACCCTACCGCAAAGCCATAGACCTGCTGCTCGCTATCCGCCAACAGTCGAAAGCCAACAAAGACTGGGCTACGAGCGACAGGATACGCAACGAACTCAGCGCGCTGGGCTTTCGCATCAAAGACACCAAAGACGGCGCTGAATGGACTATTTAATGATTATATGACGGTAAAAGATTTTTTTAAGAACGACAGATTTGCGGAGGGGGCGGGGATAGAGTTGCTCGAAGTGGGCAACGGCACGGCTCGTGCGCGTATGGAGATAACGCCGCAGCACCTCAACGGCGGCGGGGTATGTCAGGGCGGCGCCATCTTCACGCTTGCCGACCTCGCTTTCGCAGCGGCGGTCAACAGCCACGCGCGCCTCATACTATCCATCTCGTCCAACATCTATTTCTACAAGGCAGAAAGCAGCGGCTTTCTCTATGCCGACGCCCGCGAGACCTTTAACCGCGGCAAGATTTCGAGCATCGAGGTCAAAGTAACTAACGAAGCCGGCGACCTCATCGCCTCATTCACCGGTATGGGATACAACAAGGGTACAGAGCTGCCCTTCGAGCCGATAACCTAAAAAATTTTGCTATTTCAATAATTATTAGTAAATTTGCAGTCATAATAAACAAAAATTACAAGTTATGCCAACTGAAAGTATTAAGATATGACACAAAAACCAAGACCCAAACGTTCCATCCCGCTGTATCTGCAGATTATTCTGGGGATGATTGTAGGTATTATTATTGGCGGTATTGCGCTGAAAATAAACCATGTAGAGTTAGTTAACAACTGGATTTATCCGTTCGGGCGGCTGTTTATACGGCTGTTGCAACTGATAGCCATACCGCTTGTATTTGTCTCGCTGATAAAGGGTTTGGCGGGGCTGAAAGACGTCAGTTCGTTTTCACGCATAGGCGGCAAGGCGCTGCTGTTTTATGTAATGACCTCAATCATAGCCGTTTCGGTAGGGCTGTCGGTAGGATTAACCGTGAAGCCGGGAGCGTTGGTTGACAAGGCTAAGGTAGAGCATATTCAAGCGCAATACCTTGAGACTGCGGCGCAGAAAGAAGCGGAGGCGCTCTCTACCAAGAACAAAGGACCGCTGGCATTCATAGAAGACATCGTGCCAAACAACGTCGTTGACGCGGCGACCGACAACTCGCGCATGTTGCAGGTCATCTTTTTCGCGCTATTTTTTGGCTTTGCGGCGCTGACTATCAAGTCAGAAAAAATCAAACCAGTAACAGACTTCATAGACGGACTTAACGATATAATACTGAGGATGGTGGACTATATCATCCGCTTCGCACCTTACGGCGTTGCGGCGCTTATGGCAGGCATTCTGACCGATTTTGAGGGCGATTTGAGCATCTTTTCTGCGCTCGGCGTCTATGCCATCTCGGTTATCCTCGCGCTGTTGAGCATGATTTTAATATTCTATCCCCTTGTAGTTCACTTCTTTACAAAAATCAACGTGAAGAAATTTATGAAAGCGATGTACCCCGTCCAGTTGTTTGCTTTCACTACGAGTAGCAGTGCGGCGACATTGCCGGTAACGATGAATGTGGTGCAAAAGAAACTTGGTGTTTCGGAAGAGACGGCGTCGTTCATCCTACCGATAGGCACAACTATCAATATGGACGGCACAAGTTGCTATCAGACTATCGCAGTGCTGTTTATAGCGCAAGTTCTGGGCATAGACCTGAGTATCACGCAGTTACTTGTGATAGTCGGTATGGCTGTAATTTCATCTATCGGCACACCTGCCATCCCCGGCGGCAGTTTTGTTATTTTGACGATAGTACTTACGGCGGTAGGCATACCTGCCGAAGGGCTGGCGCTCATTCTCGGAATAGACCGCCCACTCGACATGGTGCGTACATCTGTAAATGTAACAGGCGATGCGGTGATTGCTTCGATAGTGGATAAATAACTGATTCACAAACCTTATCTTGCTTTTGTCATAGAGGTATGCAAGTCGCTCGCTGCCCGAAACCAGATTGTCGTAACTGCGCCCGAGCCGCAGCAGACAGCCAATTCACTTCTGCTACAACTATTCAGGCACATAGATTATTTCCCCGTTTTCGAGTTCGTAGGCGATGCCAACGCGCTTGCCCTTTTTGCCCGCCGACTGTTCTGCCGAAGGCGTATATTTGTTGATTTTATCCCCTTCTTTGGTAATGATTTCCATATTCTCCTTGCCCGGATTTTTGACTATCGTGAAATCCTCTTTCGAGAAAATCTCGGACATATTGAGGTGCAT
>JAISTJ010000041.1 GCA_031272655.1 Tannerella sp. | reverse complement strand
TGCTCAACTACGCCTCCGATAATTTCACCAACCACCTGCCGATAGTCTATATGCAGACGGTCATTTCGGCGGGCGATGACGGCTTGCAGATGCGTGGCTTCTATGTGGGCGACGACTTCAAGTGTTTCGCCAAGGCAGCCGAACTGTCGCTTGAGACCAACTTTCAAATGCTTTCGCGCGAGATGCATAAGGTGGTCGTATGGCTTGACCCGGAGGAGTTTCGCAGTACATGGCTCGGCAACAAGAGCATCTACCGTACCCGCATGGCGATAGCCGACGAGGGCGAGTTGATAGTCCTTGCGCCCGGCTTGCAGCAGTTTGGCGAAGACCATGTAAACGACACGCTTATCCGCAAGTACGGCTATGTCCATACCCCGCAGGTGCTGAAATATGTCAGCGAGAACGAAGACCTTCAGAACAGTCTCGGCGTAGCGGCACATTTGATACACGGCACATCGGAAGGACGCTTCAAGATTACTTACTGTCCGGGACATCTTTCCAAGCAAGAGATAGAATCGGTCGGGTTCAACTATGCCCCTTTGGATGCCATGCAGCAGAAATACAACCCTTCAACGCTGAAAGACGGCTGGAACGACGTCAATGGCGAGGAAATATATTACATTTCCAATCCGGCGCTGGGCTTGTGGGCTTATAAAGAAAGATTTAAGTAAATTTCTACTAAATATCAAAAAAAATCACTACCTTTGCACTCAAAATAACAAAAATTTTTACTACATTATGGCTACAACAGCAGATTTTAGAAACGGTATGTGCCTTGATATTGACGGCGCATATTTCTTTATTGTGGAATTTTTGCACGTAAAACCGGGCAAGGGTCCGGCATTTGTGCGTACTAAACTGAAAAACGTTACAACAGGTCGGGTTATAGACAAGACATGGAATGCGGGCGTCAAAGTAGAAGAAGTTCGTATCGAAAGACGTCCGTATCAGTTTCTTTATAAGGACGATATGGGGTACAACTTCATGCACCCCGAGACATTCGAGCAGATAACAATTCCGGGCGACAGCATTGACGGGGTGCAGTTTCTCAAAGACGGCGACATGGTGGAAGCCATGGTTCATGCCGACAGTGAGACGATTCTAACGTGCGAACTGCCCGCACATGTTGTTCTCGAAGTAACATACACGGAGCCGGGTGTCAAGGGCGACACCGCTACAAACACGCTCAAACCCGCAACAGTTGAGACCGGTGCGGAGGTGCGCGTTCCTCTTTTCATCAATGTCGGGGAGAAGATCGAAGTAGATACCCGCGACGGCTCGTATGTTGGGCGTATAAGCAGCAAGTAAACGATGGACGACGATGGCGCAAGACTTCGCATCAAGCAGTTGGCAGCCGAAGACCGTCCGCGCGAAAAGCTCCTGCTGAAAGGTCCGGCGGCGCTTAGCGAAGCCGAGTTGATCGCCCTATTGATAAGCTCCGGCAATGATGAGGAAACGGCGGTGCAGTTAGCCCAACGCATCCTCAGTAGCGTCGCCAACGATTTATTTACGCTCGGCAAGCTGACTGTCAAGGACTTGATGAAGTTTAAAGGGATAGGACCCGCAAAGGCGGTTACTATCGCTGCTGCGCTTGACTTGGGCAGGCGCCGCAAAGACGCCGTCGCGCCGAATCAGGTTACAATCCAATCCAGCAAGGACGCTTTCCAACTTTTTTATCCTTTGCTGTGCGACCTTCCGCATGAAGAAATTTGGATGGCGCTCACAAACAGCAGATGTAAAGTACTGGAAAAGACGCAGATAGGTAGAGGCGGATTAACTGCAACATCGGCGGACTTGCGTATAGTGATGAGAATGGCTGTCAACAGCCCCTCCTGTACGGGTATCGTGCTGTGCCACAACCATCCGTCTGGAAGCGCCTCTCCAAGCGAGCAGGACGACCATTTGACGTTTAAACTCAAACAAGCGGCAGCGTTTTTTGACATAAAGCTACAGGATCACATAATAATCTCAAACACAACATATTACAGTTACGCAGACGAAGGGAGGCTTTAGGCATGGACAATGAATTTCTTATTATCGAAGAGCAAATAGTTAAAGCGCTCAAAACCGTTTACGACCCCGAAATACCTGTAAATGTGTACGATCTAGGGTTGATTTACAAGATTGAAGTTGATGACGCCGGCAACGTTGTTATCGAAATGACTTTCACTGCTCCGAATTGTCCTGTTGCAGACTATATTGTTGAGGATATCCGCGACAAGGTGGAGACTATCAATGGCGTACGCTCCGCACAGATAAACCTCGTTTTCGACCCGCCGTGGGACAAGGAAATGATGAGCGAAGAGGCAAAACTTGAACTGGGATTGCTGTAAAGTTTAAAAGCATAGGATGGGAAAGGTATATTTTATATCGGATTTACATCTTGGAAGCTTGTATCCTAATGATAATCAGGATATTGAAAAAAAAGTTGTCAGATGGTTGGACATCGTCAAAAACGATGCCGAGGCTATCTATTTTCTCGGCGACATCTTCGACTACTGGTATGAATACAAGTATGTAGCCCCGCGCGGGTATGTGCGTTTCCTCGGCAAGCTCGCCGAACTGTCGGACAGCGGCGTCGCGATTCACTTCCTTATTGGCAATCACGATATATGGATGTTCGGTTACCTGTCGTCGGAAGTTGGCGCTATTATACATCTAAATCCCTTTGTAGTAGAGCATTACGGCAAGAAATTCTTCCTTGCGCATGGCGACGAAGTCGGTTGGCAACCATTTACATACCGCCTCATCCAGTCCGTTTTCCGCAATCGCTTCTGCCAATGGCTCTACTCCGCAATTCACCCGCGCTGGACTTTCGCTTTTGCCCAACGCTGGTCTGCAGGCAGCCGAAAAAAGAGTGTAGCGGCTGGAATGCAGGAACAGATTGAAACTAAGGCTCTTAAAAACCTTGAAGCTTTTTCGGGAAACTACCTTAAGACGCATCCCGACATTGATTTTTTCATCTATGGACATTTGCATATTGTTGTAAATGAAGAACTTACCGATACCACCGCCAGACTGCTTGTTACGGGCGACTGGCTGAATCATTTTTCTTACGCCGAGTGGGATGGAGTAAAAATCGAAATGAAAACATTTTTATAACACTTTGATTATGAGTGAAAAGAAGAAAGACAAAAGCAAGGAGGAAGCGATTCTTGCTGCGGCAAAGCAGGAGTTTGTCGAAAAAGGCTTCGTGGCTGCCAAAACAACAAAAATAGCCGCTATGGCAGGCGTTACTCACGCTATGCTACACTACTATTTTCGCACTAAAGAGAACCTTTTCGACACCATTTTCGACAAGGAAATGAAACTGCTTAAAGATGCTATGTTTGCTTCATTCGACAATCCCGACATGACATTTCTTGAGAAGGTACAGAAAAGCATTGAAGACCATTTTGATTTTGTCAAGGCCTATCCCCGTATGCCACGATTTGTTATGAATGAGCTGATAGTCCATCCGGAACGGTTAAAACATTTTCAAAGGAAGATTAACAGTCTGGCTTCAAGCGTTTTAAAACGAATGGGAGAAGAAATAGACCGTGAAGTGGCGAAAGGAACTATCAATCCTATTCATCCGGTAACCCTTTTAGTTGATATATCTTCGCTTAACCTGTTCGTATTCACCATGTTACCTCTAATAAAAAACTTTGCCGTAAAACCTTACGGCAGCGAAGAAGCGTTCCTCGAAGCACGCAAAAAAGAAAACGTGGAAATAATTCTGCGTCGCCTTACAAAATAACCCTGTGTTTTTACCAGCATTTGAGGCGGGTACATCAGTTACCGCCCAAAATCTGCGAAGCGCTTTTTGAGGTGTCCACTTTTGTCAGGATACGCTCTATTACACCGTTCTCGTCAATAAGGAACGTCTGCCGCAATGTCCCCATGTATTTGCGGCCATACAAGCTCTTTTCCGCCCATACGCCGAAAATTTGCTGCAATTTCGTGTCGGTATCGGCTATCAGGCGAAAAGGCAGAGCGTGCTTCGCAATAAAGCCCTGATGCGATTTGGCGCTGTCTTTGCTGACGCCAATAACCTCATAACCAGCGTGTTGCAGTTCGCTATAGCCGTCACGCAGACTGCAAGCCTCTGCCGTACAGCCGCTTGTGTTGTCTTTCGGATAAAAATAGAGGGCAATCTTACGCCCCTTGTAATCGCTTGTTCGTACTTCTTTCCCGTCCTGGTCACTCCCAAGCACATCGGGAATCCTGTCTCCTATGTCCATTTTATCTTAAATTAAAATATTCACGGCGCAAAGGTAACAAAAAATTATGACTCTCCCGCTATACTTTGCCATATCTTGATTTTTTTACAATATTTCCTGTAAATCCTACGGGATACCATGACAAAAAAGTTACCCGGAATCGCGGCATCCCCAATAATGGCTATTCGTTTTGTTGAAAATCCCAATTTTTGGGGATTGCAGGGTTTCGCGGCAAGCAGTACTTTTGCCGCGATTTTCCAATGTAGAAATGAAGAAAATAGTATTACTTTTTATGTTATGTACCTGCGCGGGTGGGGCGGCTTGGGGCGACTCAACCAACGTTAATAACCTTAACAAGGTTCCAAACCTTGTTAAGGTTTATGACGCCGCCCCCCTCGACCGCGCCGCAGCCTCGCTTCCCTCGCGCCTCACTCTCGGCGGCTACGGCGAGGCGGCTTATACGCGCAACTTTTACAGCGACCAGTGGCAGCGCTATTCCGACGCGGCGAACTACAAGGACGCGCCCTC
>JAISTJ010000036.1 GCA_031272655.1 Tannerella sp. | reverse complement strand
GGCAAGTCTGTTGACGGACTGCCTTACATCGGCGTGCAGAACGAAGCGGTTTGTTGTGCCGATGCCAATTCGGGGATGTTGCTCACAATGGCTGAACAAGGCGATGTGATGGGCGTCTTCGTGGGTCATGACCACGTGAACGACTACATTTTCAATGACATGGGCATCGCATTAGCCTACGGGCGTTTTTCGGGCAGCAAGACTACTTACGGCTATGACGTGATGAAAATAAATGGCGTGAGAGTAATTGAAATGTCTGAAAATCAGGATGGTATTGTTCCGCACAGTTTTGATACATGGATACGGCTTGCCGATAACTCGGTGATTAACAAAGTTCGCGGACCGGAATGTGTTGCGCTTTAAAACCGTACGGATAGCTTGCTCTGCAAGCGCTTTAGTAAGAGGTTTTGTATAGTCCCTGTCAGTATCTCATAAACCATCTTCTAAAAATTACGATACAAAGATACTAATAATTTTTGAATTACAAGATTATATAACGCAAACGGGGTTTAATTTCGATAAATAATTCCGTTTCCGTAATCATATATACATTCCCAGTTTGTACTCTGATTACAAAAATCTTTACTGTTATCATCCCCTAAAGGGATTCTGGTTCCATCTTCATAAAAGACTTCGCAAACATGCATGAATTTAAGTTATTACTAACGTAATAAACTGTTTTCATATTCCATTCGCCCTGAAAGATTTTTACTCTAATAATGCCGACAGGAGTGTCATCGGCTTCGATTTCCTCAATCTTTTGATTTAACCAATCAGGGAAAATGCTCAGTTCAACATAAGGTGTGGATTTGAGAGTTTCTTCAAAAACTTCAAATGCATCCTTGGCGGATTCTTCTTTATTGCATTGTGAAAATGCAAAAGAGAATACAAATAGAATAATCAATACCTTTTTCATATCCTTTTTGTTTGAAACAGTTAATAATTTTCAATTTTTTTATATAGTAAATAATCCTTGTCGCTGTAAAAAATTATGGATTTCGCATTAGGTATTCAATATTGCATGAACGGGAAACAGGTAAATGGCTCTTTATCTATCTCATAGTAAGGCATTACCGTCAGGTTTGTGCCTTGAATGGCGTAATGAAGCGGCTTGTTTGCGACGGGTTTCAGCAGGGTGGTGAAATCTTTTGCCGAAATAGGGATTGTTACCAGACCCTTAGCCACTTCATCGCCTGTTACCGCCATCAGGATTGGACCGTATTCTATGGCATACGTCTCTTTTCCTGCAAACTCAGGGTCGGCGCCGGTGTATTTAGTGACGCGAAAACTCATTGGCAATGAGAATGTTATCTCGTCTCCGTTGTTCCATTGGCGGTCGAGGGTGAGGTAGCTGCCCGCTTTGCCGACCGCCGTTTGCTTGCCGTTGACAGCAACAGCCATTTCCGCAGCAGCAGCCCATGACGGCATACGGATACGTATCTTGCTGTGAATGTGTTCTTTAAGTTTCAAAACAATCTTTACGTCGGGCTTTAAAGGGAAATCGCTTATCAGGCTGAGGGACAGCTGTTTACCGTCCTGCTCCCATTGAATTGAAGCCTCGTTGTAGAGATCAACATATATTCCGTCGGGCGTCGTTTTGAATATATATTCGGGCAGCGAGCCATAGAGCCGGCAGCCCTGACCTTCGCAACAAGTAGCTGTATGGCTGCTTCCGCCCTTGCGGTCTATCAGGCGGGGTGTGTAGCGGATGTCGCCGTGCGCGTCCTGATTGGCGATGCCGACATTATAGATGCTTTTTTCCATCTCGGCGGCATATTTTTCTTCTTCGGGATAAAGGACGCGAAACTGCTGGTTGAAAACAGTCCAGAACACATTGCCGCACAGTTCTCCGGTGCTGATTCTCAGAAGGTTAGATCCGGGCGGAAACTGCATCGGCGGGAAGGAGTAAGATTCTATCAGGCTGATGCACCCGCCTGTCTGTTCCCAGTAGTCGTGAAACATATCCCAACCGCTCTTCATTGCGTCGAAGTAGCGCTTGTCGCCGGTCGCCATATACATATCCATATATGCGTTCATCGTAACAATCAGGTAACTGTGAACGCGCTCGTAAGGGTATTTCCAGATGGCGTCGGGGTTGTGCGCCGCCATATCCGTCAGCCACGGAGTAAGTTGAAAATAACGCTGTAACACCTGAATATCAGCCGGTTTGCCAATCGGGGTATTGAGGTAAGTACGTGAATTAGCGACCATCCCCTGAATGCCGATAGGCACGCGAAACATCATTTCTGGCAGGTAGGGGCAGTTATTAAACCAGTCGCCGCCACGCCGGAGCAGCGACCAGACCTTGTCGTTCCCCGCAATGCCCGCTTCAATCAGCCCTTGCGTAATCCACCCGCGCGAATAGGCGTTGTTGTGGCTGTAAAGCGCCATATTTTCGGGATAGCCGTAAATAAAACCGTCCTCGTGGGCGCAAACAGCGATGGAATCAACGAGTGCGTCCATCCGCCGCCGCAGTTCGGAGTGCTCTTCCCAGCGGAGGGTATTGCCGGCGCCCATCAGGAAACGCCCTGCAACGGAGCCGCCTAACTCGCTCGAAACAAACCAGTTATCGCCCGGATCATGGTCGTAATGACACGGGCGTCCGGCTCTTTCGAGGAAATTGTGAGCCATATCATTGACTGTAAATGAGTTAAGCAAATAATCTATGTTCTTTTCAAAAACCTTGCGGAAAAGTCCGCCGACAACGACCCCGTTGCGGGGCGTCTGGAGTGAAGCCTTCACCGGATGCCACGTCTCCGGTTGCGTAACCTGTTCGGGATGGTCAAACCAGACCGTTTCACCGGCGTAACGTCTTTCACGCAACAGCTCATGCTTGCGGGGAGTATGATTGTAAAAGTCTGATAATAAGCCTGTTTCAGCAATATCTTTGCCGTCCGAAAAAACTTCAAACCGCCATAACTCAAACGTTTCATGCGAAGTAACCGTCAAGCGCACATAGCGCGTTTTAAGCGGTTCGGACAGCCTGAAAGTTTCTATTTTACAGGGAACTTCGGCGACATAATCATTGGCGCTGCAGTCGGCAATACGTACAGCATCCTTAAAATCAGCATTTTCGGCTGTTTCAATATAGAAACGGCGTGGAAAATTATGCGTAGTAACACCTCCACGCCCATAATCCTGAAAATAAGGGTACAGCTTGACGGAATCAACCGTGCGGACACTTCCAACGTCAATCGTCAGCCATCGCACCGGAGGGTTATCTTCCTTTTGCTCAGATATATACGGTATCGGCGTCCCCACCGACATAGCCACACGTTCAATACCAATCGGACCGCCGTACAGGTCGGCAACCTGTGCGAAAGAGGAAGTTGTTCCGAAAACGACAGCAACGAAGTATAAAATAAAGTTTTTCATAACGGGATAATTTTTTCCGCAAAAATACAAAAAAATCGTACATTTGTACCAAAATTGGATTTGCAATATGAAAAAAATCTTGTTTTTGTGCTTACTGATATTCTTTCCTGCGGCTGTTCATGCGGGCGACATAAACGTCTCCAACTATTATTTTTCGCATATCACGGTCGAGAACGGGCTGTCGCAGAGTAATGTCAAGGCTGTGCTGCAGGACAGTTACGGATTTATGTGGTTTGGCACTAAAAACGGGCTGAACAGGTATGACGGCAGCTCAATTGTGCGGAAAGACTGCGATGATTTTGTTGCCGGGACGGGCAATCATAATATCTCGGCGTTATACGAAGACGGGGAACGGATTTTGTGGGTCGGTACGGATCGCGGCGTCTATCGCTACAATCCGGCTACAGACATCTTTACTTCATTGAATATCAGGACCAAAGACAGTATTGATATGAATAACTGGGTTGCCGATATAACCGGCGATAAAGCAGGAAATATCTGGGTAGTAATTCCCGATCAGGGCGTTTTCAGGTATAAAAACGGGGAATTGTTTTTTTATGAACTAACTGATAAAGAGAATCTTAAAACTGAAGCCCCCGACTGCATCTGCATACGCGCAAACGGCGAAGTGTGGGTTGGTTCGTGGGGAGTAGGACTTTTCAGGTATAATGAAAAGAAAGACGCCTTCGAGCATTATGTCTCCGACAGGAACGGACGATCGCTTAAAGGCAAGAATATCAATTATATATGCGATTACGGAGAATGGATTGCCATGGCAATCCAGGAAGGCGAGGTCTTGAAATACAACCCTCAAACTAACGAACTTGCTGATATTAAGCTGCCTGAAGCATCGGAAACGTTTGTCCGCAATGTCAAAAGCATTGACGGCGACTTGTGGGTAGGCACTTTCGAAGGACTTTTTATTGTGAGTGGAAACGACGGCGGCACGGTGCGCCTGATACCTGATTTGATGCGCCCTTTCAGCCTTTCCGACAAGTTCGTTTATTGCATTTATCAGGACAGTGAAGGCGGAGTGTGGATAGGAACGATGTTTGGCGGCGTCAGCTACCTTCCCCGCAGGAATATGCCCATAAGGAAATATGTGCCGGGAAGTGATGATTATTCGTTGAGTACCAAGCGAGTACGTGAGATAGCCGAAGATTCGGAAGGAAACATTTGGATTGGCACGGAAGACGGCGGACTTAATGTCCTTGACGTCAGGACGGGCAGGGTGAGGAGGGTGAATTATCCTGCCGACGGAATAAACCACTATATGACTCTTGCGGTATCAATCATTGATAATCAGGTGCTTTGCGGGCTGTTTAAGCAAGGAATGGATGTTGTGCAACTGCCTGAGGGCGTTATTCGTCATTACAGCCCCGAACAGCTTGGGATGGGGGAAGGGACAGTCTATTCGTTCCTTAAAGACAGTCGCGGACGGCGCTGGATAGGCACAGGTTGGGGGTTGTGTATGTCTGAACCGGACGGGACTGCGAAGTTAAAACGTGTGGACGAAACGGGATACGACTGGATTTTCGACATTTTTGAAGATAGCGGCGGGACGCTCTGGTTTGCGACTATGGGTAACGGGCTGTGGCGTCTTTCGTCGGAAGACGGCGTTTTTAAAAAATACGAACATGAGAAAGGAAATGATAAGTCTCTGAGTTCCAATTCAATAAGCTCAATAATGCAAGACAGCAGAGGCTCTCTGTGGCTTTCAACCGACCGTGGCGGGATATGCCGTTACAACCGTCAAACCGACGATTTTACAACTTTTTCGTTAAAAGACGGTTTGCCCGATGATGTATCATACAAAATACTTGAAGATGAGGCGAATAACTTGTGGTTTGGAACAAACCGAGGGCTTGTATGTTTCAATCCCGAAACGAAATATATCCGCGTTTTCACTGCCAATGACGGGCTGCTTGGCAATCAGTTCAATTACAAATCGGCGCTTAAAGCCCGTGACGGCAGGTTTTTCTTCGGTGGCATTGAGGGGTTGATAGCGTTCGACCCGAATACAACGGAAGCGGCTCATGCCCAATACCCTGTTTACATCACACGTTTCAGCATTTATAACCACGAAGTAACAGTGCATATCCCAAACTCGCCACTGAAGCAATGTATCAATCACACCGACCGTATAACGCTTAATTACAGTCAGTCGAGCATCAGCTTCGATGTTGCTCTGCTAAGCTATTCCACAACTGCTTCAAACCGTTACCAATACCGGATGACGCCCGTTGACGACGACTGGATTTCCGCCGAAAGCAACCATAACATCTCATACTCGAAACTGCCTGCAGGCGAATATGTTTTTGAGGTCAGGGCTAATGACGGCAGGAGCGGCGGCACATTTTCGCAGTGCGCCCTGCAGATACAAATCCTGCCCCCGTGGTGGCAAACGCTATGGGCTTACATTCTATATGCTTGCTTCAGTGTGGCATTGTTGCTGTGCTGGTTTTTCTGGTACAGGAAGCACAAAGATAAACAGATGGATGAGCGGCAGAAACTCTTTGAAATTGAGAAGGAAAGGGAGTTGTCGGAAGCGAAAATCAGCTTCTTTACTTCGATTGCGCATGAGATACGCACCCCGTTGACGCTAATTAACGCACCTCTTGAGACTATCGGCGGAATGAATCTCGAAGATGCGAAACTGAAGAAAAATCTGTCGGTAATTGAACAGAACACACGCAGACTTCTTGATTTGACCGGACAGTTGCTTGATTTTCAAAAGATTGGGGCAGAGCGCTTTGACTTGAAATATGAAAATGTGGATGTTACCAAACTGCTTAATGATACTTTGGCACGTTTTGAGCCTACTATCTTGCTCAAAAAGAAAGAGTTACTGAAAAATATTCCCGACCTGAGCATAGCCGCTTCTATTGACTGTGAGGCTATCACCAAGATACTCAGTAATTTACTGAACAATGCGTTGAAATATGCGCGTCAGACTATAATGGTGGAGTTGACGGCAGACGAAACATCGTTCACCGTACGGGTTTCGAGCGACGGCGATAAAATACCGCAAGAGCTTGAAAATCTGATATTTGAGCCGTTTTATCAGATAGATCGCAAACGTGAGCCGCGTCAAGGAGTAGGCATCGGGTTGCCGCTTGCCCGCTCGCTTGCAATGCTCCACAAGGGCTGTCTCAACCTTGACGTTTCGCAACCCGACAATACTTTTACGCTTACAATTCCGCTCAATAGGGCTGAAACGCTTAAACAGGCCGAAAAGGCTGTTGAACAGAACAATATCCTGCTCGGTGAAGACATATCGCCCGTATCTGAAGAAGAAATGAAAGGCTATACGCTGCTATTAGCGGAAGACAACGAAGATATGCTGACATTCATCCTTGAGCGTCTGGAAGAGACTTTTAGAGTTGAGACAGCCCACAACGGCCAGGAAGCGCTTGACATTCTGCATAGTAGCCATATAGATTTGGTAATCAGCGATATAGTGATGCCGGTGATGAATGGTTATGAGCTTTGTCGCGCGATAAAGTCGGATATTGATTTGTGCCATATCCCCGTTATTTTCCTGACTGCCAAGAATGACCTCGACAGCAAAATCAACGGCCTGAAGCTCGGCGCAGAGGCTTATGTAGAGAAACCGTTCTCTTTCAATTACTTACAGACGCAAATACGCTCCCTTCTCGACAACCGCCGCAAAGAGCGTGAAGCTTTTTCCAAACGCCCATTCTTCCCTGTTCACAACATGCAGATGAATAAAGGCGACGAAGAGTTTGCCAACCGCGTTATTAAAATGATAGAAAAGAACATCACCGACCAGAACTTCGGCGTAGAACGGCTTGCCGAAGACATGTGCATGAGCCGTTCCAACCTGCTGCGGAAGATTAAAAACCTGTTTAACCTGTCGCCCGTTGATTTTATCCGCCTGATACGCCTCAAAAAAGCTGCCGAGTTGATACAGGAAGGCGTATTCCGCATCGGCGACATCTGTTATATGGTCGGTATTAACTCGCCGTCGTATTTCGGCAAGCAGTTTCAAAAACAATTCGGTATGACCCCTAAAGAATTTGAGAAACAGCAACGCGGAAAGACATAAAAATATCGTATTTGCGTCAAAAAAACGCTCATTTGCGGAATTTTTGACTTCGGCAGTCAAAATTACGCAAAGTTTATAAATTTTGACGCATTTACGCTTTGCCGGTTTGGATTCTTCAAGTAATTTTGTCGCCAAATAATCCAATAAAAAACAACAAGCTTATGTACAAGAGAGTGAAAATTTTATTAATGTTACTAATGATTAGCACGGTTAGTTTTGCTCAGCAAATAACCGTCAAAGGTACTGTAACAGACACCTCCGAGCCTTTAATCGGAGTTAGTATTGCGGTAAAGGGCGCTACAAGCGGCACAACAACCGACGCAGACGGGAACTATATTATTAATGTAGCCCCTAATGCAACGCTGATATTCAGTTATATCGGCTATGTTTCACAGGAAATAGCCGTCAACAATCGTACGGTTATCAATGTTACTTTAAGTGAGAACGAATTAGCTTTAGATGAGGTTGTTATAGTCGGCGTCTCAATGAAAAAGAGCGACTTAACGGGCGCAGTAGGTAGCGTTAGCTCTAAAGTACTTGAAGAAAAGCCTGTTACAAACATCAATCAGGCTATTCAAGGACGTGTAGCCGGCGTCTTCATTTCTAACGCCGCTAAACCGGGGGATGACGCATCAATTCGAGTACGCGGAATAAACACTATTGACGGCTCGACAGACCCTATTTATGTTATTGACGGCTTAGTGATGGACAATCATGGACGAGGCTTCAGTTCAATCAATCTCAATGATGTGGCTTCAATTGAAGTGTTAAAAGACGCCTCATCAACAGCGCTTTACGGCTCACGAGCTTCAAACGGCGTTATACTTATAACGACCAAGAAAGGCAAAGCCGGTGAAGGACGAATTAACTACGACGGTTGGATAAGTACACAGTCTTATGCAAAGATGCCGAAGACAATGAACAGCCGCCAACTGTTTGAGTTAAGCCGCGACGCCGCGATGAATTCGTTCGACGCGCTTCATCCAGACGCTACCGCAGCCGAAAGAGACGCCTTCCTGCAAAATAGAGTTATGCAACCGTATAACGGCAATGCAGCCGAAGGATACGTCTTTTCTCAGTGGGATATTGACGCATGGAACAATCCTAATTTTCAGGATTACAACTGGTTAGACGCCGTTACACGCGATGGCTTCCAACAAAACCACACCCTAAGTTTTCAGGGTGGAAGCGATAAAGGCTCTTATTATCTTAGCTTTGGATATTCAAATGAGGAAGGTTTGATAAAAAAATTAAGCGACACGAAATACACCGGTCGTATCAATGCCGAGCAAAGCATCAAGAAATGGCTCAAGGTAGGCACAAACACATCCTTTACCCGCACCGAATCACAGATTTTCAATGATGACGGCGTTTATGACAGGGCGCGAGCTGCAAGCCCTACACTCGCTATTACCGACACTATCATCAGCTTGCCTAACTGGTCCGGCGTTCCTGATGGTGAACATAACCGTCATAATCCGATTAATTCGTTAAAAATAGATAACGATCGTGTACAAAATCGTTTAGTTTCAAGTAATTACATCAATATTAATCCTTTGGCAGGGCTGAATATACGCACCTCATTTGCAATTAATTTATTTACTTCAGGTCAATACTATTTTGTCCCGAATGATATATCCGAGGCTATACGCGCATCAAGCAACGGAAATGTAAGCCAGACATTCGATAACGTGCTTAACTGGCAGTGGGATAATTCAATAAGTTATGATAAACAAATAGGTTTACATCGCATCAATGCACTTCTCGGCACAAGCGCCACTAAAACCAACCGTAACTGGTTTACAGGCAGCGCCGAAGGTTACGACACAAATTATTTCTCGTATTATAATATCGGCGCTAACACAAAAAAGGACGTCAATTTAGTCAGCTCGGACTTCACTACACAAACCCTACAATCTTATGTTGTACGCGCAAATTACAACTATGCAGGCAAATACTACTTGACGGCAACAGCACGTTACGACGGCTCTTCAAAGTTTGCCGAAGGCCATCAATGGGGTTTATTTCCGTCATTCTCGGCTGCATGGAACATCGCTGAAGAAGATTTTATGAAAAATCAAACAATTTTTGACTTGCTAAAACTACGAGCAGGATACGGAATGGTTGGTAATCAGAATATTTCCGATTTTGCTTTCCTTACGCTCTATACTCCCCGCAAAGACGGCGACCGCACAACGTATGTACCACAGGGACGTCGCGGCACTGAAGATATCACGTGGGAATCGCAACATCAGGCAAATATTGGGGTTGATTTCGGATTCTTAGACAATCGTATCCGTCTTTCGGCCGATTATTTCAATATCACCAATAAAAACCTGTTAATGACACGCTCGTTGCCTACTACAACCGGCTTCAGTTCGGCGATTGAAAATGTCGGAGCAATTGAAAACAAGGGCTTTGAGATAACTCTTGATGCGGCTCTTGTGCAGATTAAAGATCTGGAATGGAACTTCTCAGCCAACTTCTCCGCTGATCGCAATAAAGTTACACAACTCTTCGGCGACATCGAGGCTATTTACAGCTACGGCACGTATGGCGAAATGAATAAAACAGGTAACCTTTTCCTCGGTGAATCACGCAACTCTATCTTTATTCTTAAGAGTGGCGGTATTGCACAAGAGGCTGATATGGCGAAACTTAGCCAGATAGAATTTGCCGGTAAAAATGTTAATCCGGGCGACCTTTATCCTCTTGACTTAAGCGGTCCTAACGGCACTCCGGACGGCATCATCAGCGACATGTACGACCGTGTCATTGTAGGCTCTACCGACCCGAAATTCTATGGCGGCTTTTCTTCCGATGTTACATACAAAGGGCTGACACTCAACGCTGTATTTACCTACTCATACGGTGCAAAGAAAATCAGTTATATGTACGAATCGTTAATTGGCAGTAACGGACGCAGTCCTGCATCGGTAGATCTTTTAGACCGCTGGAGTCCTACAAACACAGACGCTGCTTTCCCCCGTCCAATTTATAACCCTCCCGGCGAAAATTACAATGTTTATTCGGCCGGCGATTTAGACCAGTCAATCCAGGACGGTTCTTTCCTGCGTCTTTCTAACCTGACGCTCGCATATAGCCTTCCTTCAAGTCTTCTTTCGAAAGCTTTCATAGGAAGCGCCCGTATCTACACAACAGCCTCTAACCTGTTTATACTCACGCCCTACAAAGGTTATGACCCCGAAACAGGCGACTGGTATCCACCTACAAGATTATTTACTTTCGGTTTAAATCTAAGTTTCTAATTTTTAACATATTAAATAAGATGAAAAAATATATATTATATGTAAGCGCACTTGCTTCAGCGCTTTTTACACTGCCTTCTTGTTCCGATTTTCTCAATCAGATGCCAAAATCGGCTCTAACCGAAGATCAGGTATTTGGCGACATAGAGAATATTATACCTGCTGTTGACGGGTTATATACAAGTTTTCGCGGCTCAAAGCATGGGCGTGAAGGATGGTCGTTGCAATTACTCGGACTTGATGAAGCCAAGCAAGGCGAAGTACAGATGGGCGATGCCGAGCAATCCGGTCTCGACTATTACAATGGCGCCCTCAACGGCACTCATTCAAAAGTTACTGCTTTCTGGAATCGCCGCTGGCCTACCGTCAGCTCTGCCGCTAACGCTATTTATGCGCTTGACAGGGCAGCCGAACAAATTGACGATGCTGCAACACAAGCACGTATAAAACTGCTTAAAGGCGACGCATGCTTTATTCGCGCCATGTTGATGTTTGAACTGACAATGCTCTGGGGTGAAGTGCCTGTTATAGACATGGCTACTACCGTCAATTCAGCCCGTCAACCGCTATCGGTAGTTTGGGATCAAATTATCTCCGATTTCACTTATGCTGCCGAAAATCTTCCAGAAAGGCAAACCGCCGATCCGAGAAGAGCTACTTCCGGAGCTGCTTTGGCTATGCTTGGTAAGGTCTATATGTACGCACCCGCAGAAACAGGTCTCCGCGATTATTCTAAGGCACGCGACTATTTTGCACAAATAATGTCCCGATACTCTTTAGATCCCTCTTATGCTCATCTCTTTTCCGTTGATATCGAGTTTGATTCACCTGAATCTATTTTTGAGCTTGATTATTTCTGCGACTGGAACGGATATAGTTGCTGGCAATGGGATATGGGCTCTCGTACTGTTGCCAATACTCTCGGCGAACCATGCTATTATAGCGGTTACGATGTTGTTTTACCTACCGAATTTGCATATAAAATGAAGTCGGAAGGCGGATTATGGGAAGAAGGAGACTTGAGACGGGAAGTTTCTATTCGCTTCAATTTCGATTATGAGCCTACCGGTCAGGTATTTACTACGCCGGCTTGGGGCGCCGATGAACTCGACCCGCATATAAAAAAGTGGGAAGATATGCGTACCGACGCTATTCTTGGCACTTCACAAGCGCCAACAAAAAGTATGTATCTTGCAGGTAAAAATTACCTTATGCTGCGCTTTGCAGACATTCTTTTACTGTATGCCGAATGTCTCAATGAATTGGGACAGACAGGAGACGCTGTAAATATTGTCAATCAAGTGCGTGAACGTGCATGGGGCGGCGCTCTGCCTGCAGCATATCGCTGGTCATCAATGTCTGCTGAGGAATTTAGAACGCAGATTATGGATGAACGTATCCGCGAACTGTGCTTTGAAGGCTGGAGACGTATGGACCTTATACGCACAGGAAAGTTCGTCGAACTGATTCGTCAACGCAACAAATGGGCGGCGCAATCCGGCACAATACAGCCTTTCCACATGCGCTACCCCATCCCTGACAGCGAAATTCGTAACAATGCCGACATCTCAGCAGAAGATCAAAATCCGGGATACAATTGATTATGAGAGGTTTTTTTTCAATAGGTATTTTTCTCATCTGCTGCCTGCATCCGTGGTGGATGCGGGCGGCAGATTTGGTTGTCTCTTCTCCTGACGGAAGATTGACTATCAGCTTTACAGCAGACGGTGGTCTAAAATACGAACTGCGCAATAGCGATAAAACATTGATTTCATATTCGCCGATAGCTCTCAATCTTGAAGACGGGCAAGTTATAGGCGCCGGTACAATTGCTTCTGTTTCATCGCAAACAGTAAATAATCAAATAGATGTATTTGTCGGCAAAAATAAAACACTTTTAGAAAAATATAATGAGCTGACTATTAAGTTCGTTGAAGGATACGATATCATTGTTCGCGCATATAATGAAGGGATTGCATACCGTTTTGTAACTCGTTTCTCCGATTCCATAACAGTCAAGAATGAAGATTTAGTGATGAATTTTGCTGATGACCCGACTGTTTATTTCCCCGAATGTGACAGTTACCGTAACTTTGAACGGGTATATAATATATATCCGACAGTTTCAGGGATGACGCAGGGTAAGTGGGCTGTGTCGCCTACTTTGTTTGCCTTCCCCGGAACTGATATTAAACTCGCTATAACAGAGGCTGATACATACGATTATCCGGGTATGTACGTTACTACTAACGGGGATAAATCAATGAAAGG
This sequence comes from Tannerella sp., assembly GCA_031272655.1. Taxonomy (GTDB): domain Bacteria; phylum Bacteroidota; class Bacteroidia; order Bacteroidales; family Tannerellaceae; genus Tannerella. Next base: position 1,848 of record JAISTJ010000036.1, on the reverse strand, counting down.
ACTGTGGGTGCGATATCCTTTGACTGTAGAAGAACCTGATAACTACTATTCTAACCATCTTCCAACAAGCAGGGCAGCCTACATTGCCCGAACAAACGGCATACGAGCTTTTCCATGGCGTGTATTCATAGTTTCAGACAACGACGCAGAGCTACTCAACAACAACCTTGTCTATATGCTCGCAGAACCTTGCCGTCTGAACGGCGACCTGTCATGGATTACTCCCGGCAAATCAGCTTGGGAATGGTGGCATAAGTCTGTACTTGAGGGAGTTGACTTTCCAAGCGGCAACACTAATCTCAGCTTTCAACTGTATAAATATTATGTGGACTGGGCTGCCGAAAACAACCTTGAATATATGACTATTGACGCCGGTTGGGGCGAACAAAATCTTTATCTGCAGTTGCTTTGCAATTATGCCAAAGGTAAAAACGTGAAGATAATTGTCTGGACATGGGTAAGTTGCGTGCTCGAAAATCCTAATGACTGGATTGCAGACATGAAAAACAAAGGCGTTGCAGGTGCAAAAATTGACTTCTTTGAACGCAACGACCAGATAGCTATGCGATGGGGATATCAAATGGCTCAAAAACTTGCTGATAACAAGATGGTGGCAATCTTTCACGGATGTCCTGTGCCAACAGGCCTCAACCGTACTTTTCCTAACATACTAAATTTTGAGGCTGTTTGCGGGGAAGAAGACAACTTCTGGCGCTCAAACACTGACCCCGCATACCATACTCTATTCCCTTTTATCCGCTCTTTGGCAGGTCCGGAAGACTATACGCCCGGCTCTTTGCGTAATGTTACTAAAGAGCAGTTTAGACCGATAGATGAAAACAACACACCGCCAATGAGTATGGGTACACGCGCCCACGAACTGTCAATGTATGTCATCTATGACCACTGGCTTGGTTATCTCTCGGATTCTCCTACCGAATATAATAAGTTCCCTGATATCAAAGAGTTTCTGTCGAAAGTGCCATCAACGTGGGACTCAACTGTTCCACTGAAGTCTAAATTAGGTGAATATATACTTATAGCCAAGCAAAAAGGCGAAGAATGGTATGTTGGCGGAATGACAAACTGGACTGCCCGCGACTTAGTGATAGACTTTTCTTTTCTGCCGGATAAATTTGAATACCAAGCTGATATACTTTATGACAGTGATGACTCCGATTCTGAGCCAACACATTATTCCAATAAAAGCATAAAAGTTCAAAAAGGTAATAAATTGACTATCCATGCAGCAAAAGGCGGTGGATTTGTAATAAGGCTTCATGATCGTAAAGCGGTTAATAATGAGGTCGTTTCGTCTTCAGATATAACTGTATCTTCCATAGGTTCCGAAATACATGTTCGTTCGTCTGTAAATATCAAACATATAAGCATTTACGACTTGTCAGGGAGATTGGTTTGTTCCAATAATTATGACTGCGACCAAGAAACTCTTAGAGTTATCAATATGCCCGCTTCTCGGCAAGGCGCTTTAATAATATCAGTCGCAACAGAAAACAATCTTAAATCATTTAAAATAATCAATTAATTATAATCGTATGAAAATAAGTATTTTATTTGCATTGATGCTTCTTACATTGTCGTCTTTGAACGCTCAAGATAAGAACATAGAGTTGAAATCGCCGGACGGAGAGGTTGTTATCACTTTCAAAGTAGTTGAAACCGCCGTTCAGGAAGGGCAAAACCGTCGAAATGAACAAAACCGCCCAATGGAAGCCCGCCTGACCTACGAGGTCTCGTATCGCGGCAAACTGCTGATGGAACCGTCGGCGATGGGGCTTGAACTGCAGGGCAGCAGACCGTTAGGGCAGGACGTGGAAACGGTGAAAA
>JAISTJ010000211.1 GCA_031272655.1 Tannerella sp. | reverse complement strand
CGCTTCGACGATAACTTCTGCTTATCTGATACTTTCTTAGCCATAATATGACGTAGTTAATAGACAGCCACAAAAATACGGATAAAATCCGAAAACACAAAATTTCTTCGCAAAAATTTTAATACGTTCGCCCGAACAATCCGGAAAACTAACAAGTATCTGGATTGCTTCGTGCCTCGCTTCTTCTTTTTCGCTTGCGGAAAAAATGACGGACTTCGTCCGTCAGGACGTCATGTGATTAACTGTAAGATTTATCTTACGGCAATGACGCACCCCTCAATCCCGCCGTCCGTAGGACGGTACAACTTAGTGTCTATCACCGCCGTACTGCCCTGTTAGGGCTTTGGGGATAGATGAGCGCAACTGGGCCGCAGGGCGATGCCCTGCGCTATTGACGGGAAGGCTTTCAGCCTTGGTATGTAGGAATAGTGCATCATCCGCCAACTTCGCGTCTTTGTGTTTTTGCGCTCTTCGCGTTTAGTACAACAACAGATTTTTGCCGTACATTTTTTTCAATATTAGAAAAATTATTACCTTTGCGCCTATGGATAAGAGGAATTTTATACTTGCTTATTACATATTTTGCGCTCTGATTGCTTTTTGCGGCTCTGTTTCGGCGCAACAGTACACTGTTTCCGGCGGGGATAAAGAGCCATTGTTGGCGGTTGATAACGGCAACTACAGGCTGAAAGTTTTTCTGATATATGGTTCGGATAATTTGAAAATAAGCTATACATCGGCTTCCGGTTCGCATAAGTGGTACAGATATAAGACAAAAGTGGATGAGCTGAATCCTGAGCCTGTTACTTCGGTTCAGAATGGCACTTCATCGTATATTACCGATATAGAAGCAGGTTACGGCTATTATGTTGACGAGAACGGTCCTATGCGTTACTATGTTTGGATTACCGATTACAGCAAATATTCGTTTGACGTTCGCAGCATCAGTCTTGAAGCTGATGTTGACCCTTGTATTGCATTCCGGCTTGATGGAGACGCCGATATGCCTGAAATGGTATATTATACACCAGGTGGCGCTTCGATAACGATTCCGCGCGAGTTTGAAATAGAATACGAAACGCTTAAATGGCATGAAGAGACAACGCAATTTGTTTCCGAAACGCATACCGAGAAGTTTACCGGCGACCCCTTTTCCCGTTCGTTTTCAAACTTGCCGCTCAAGGACACTGAGATAATACTTCGCGGCGATATGTTTGCGCGGCATTTCGGAATAGAGAAATCAGCATCCATACCTTTTTTTGAAGCCAAAGCGGTTGAAGTATATGCAGATACGCTGATAAATTCATCCGGTTCGGGTAATGTTGCCGGTTCTGAGAGTGAGCTGTCGGCGCCTGTAGATATTACTTTCAGGGCATTTGCTAACACGCCCGTTGCTTCGAGATTTTTGTGGCAAATTTTCAAAGAGGACGAACCCGACCGTGCACTGATACATTCAACAACAGAGACAGTAGATTATACATTTGACCGTCAGGGCAGTTATATTGCCCGTTTAGAAGTGAGCGACCGCTCAGGCTCGTGTTTCAACGACGAACATACTTTCCAAATAAGTATTACGGAAACAGTTATGGAGATACCAAATGCTTTTTCGCCCGGAGTAACGCCCGGAGTAAACGATATTTTCAGGGTCAAATACAAATCAGTAGTGAGGTTTCAGGGGTGGATATACAACCGCTGGGGTAACGAGCTGTTTCACTGGTCAGACCCCTCACAAGGCTGGGACGGCAAGTATAACGGCAAATATGTGCCTGCCGGCGCTTATTATTATTTGATAGAATATACCGGAACGGACGGCAAAAAACGTGTCCGTACAGGCGATGTGAATGTTTTTCGTTCGGCAAGAATAAATATGGAGAAAGGTGCAGATGAGGTATATTGACGGTTTTATAAGTGTAATCATTTTCTTGACGCTGACGACTTGCGGATTAACGAACGCTCGCGATTCGGCTGAAGTGCAACAGGAACGGCCTGTGGTATTGTCATATACTAATTCACCGGATATACCCGACCATATCCGCTTTTGCGGCAAGAATATTGACCTGAGACGTTACAACATACATGAAGGCATTGACCGAGAGCTTACAAGCATGACTTACATGCACTCTTCAACGATGTTGCTCATTAAGCGCGCCAATCGCTGGTTTCCCGTTATAGAGCCTATTCTTCGCGCTAATAACATACCGGACGATTTCAAATATCTTGCAGTAATAGAGAGCAGCCTTGACCCTATTGCCGTATCTCCTGCGCGGGCTGTCGGTATATGGCAACTGCTTGAAGGAACAGCGCGCGGTTACGGCTTAATAATCACCCCAACTGTTGATGAACGCCGCAATGTGCGTCGCGCTACCCAAGCAGCATGCCGCTATCTGCAAGAGGCTTATGATAAATTCGGCGACTGGATGACAGTTGCCGTATCATACAACTCCGGCATGGGACGCATGTCTGAACAGCTTGACAGACAAGGAGAAGAATCGCCTATGCAGATGTATTTCCTTGAAGAAACTATGCGTTATCCATACAGGATGCTTGCAGCGAAAATCCTGTTTGAAAACCCTTACAAATATGGATTTGTCCTCAAGGCAGAAAATCTCTACAAGCCTGTAGCCTGCGATGAAGAAGAGGTTGCTACCGACGTCCCCAATCTTGCTGTTTATGCCAAAGAGCGTGGTATTTCCTACTTAGACTTGAAACTTTTTAATCCATGGCTAAGAGACACAAAGCTACTTACAGCAGGCAAACGTTTTACAATCCTTATACCGCAAAAAAACAATTTAAATTATAATACACCAAATAAATATATTCATGACAGCCGTTGGGTTGTAGATTGATAATGAAAGAATTAATAGAAAAGGGGACAATAGAAGTACTTGGTGCGAGGGTGCATAATCTAAAGAATATAGACGTAACGATACCCCGCAATCGTCTGACAGTCATAACAGGAATGAGCGGCAGCGGCAAATCGTCGCTTGCTTTTGATACTATTTTTGCCGAAGGACAGCGCCGTTACATAGAGACGTTTTCCGCTTATGCCCGCAATTTCCTTGGTAATATTGAACGTCCTGATGTTGATATGATTAAGGGACTTAGTCCGGTAATATCAATAGACCAGAAGACAACTAACCGCAGTCCGCGTTCAACAGTAGGCACAACTACAGAAGTATATGATTTTCTGCGACTTTTGTATGCCCGCGCCGGTGAAGCATATTCCTATCTCAGCGGAGAAAAGATGGTACGCTATACTGAGGAAAAGATTATAGACTTGATACTCAAAGATTATAAGGGTAAAAAAACATATATCCTTGCTCCTGCCGTCCATAACCGCAAAGGGCATTACCGCGAACTTTTCGAGCACATACGCAAAAAAGGCTACCTGTACGTCAGGGTTGATGGCGTTTTGCAGGAAATAAAAACCGGCATGAAGCTCGACCGTTACAAGATTCACAGTGTGGAAACGGTTATAGATAAGTTAGTTGTGTCGCAAGCCGACGAGCGCCGCCTGACGGAAAGCGTCCGTATAGCCATGAAGCAGGGTGACGGCCTGATACTTCTTCTTGACGCCGACACCAACAACGTCCGCTACTATAGCCGCCGGTTGATGTGCCCCGTAACGGGTCTTGCCTATAGCGAGCCGGCGCCCCACAACTTCTCTTTCAACTCCCCTTTCGGCTCGTGCCCGCGCTGCAAAGGCATCGGAACAGTGAACATTATCAACATGAAAGCAGTCGTTCCCGACCCATCCAAAAGCATTTTCAACGGAGCTTTGGAACCGTTAGGCTCCTATCGTAACACGCTGTCATTCTTGCAGATTGAAGCGATTTGCAAAAACCACGGCGTATCATTGCGGACGCCATTCAACCAGATCCCCGAAGAAGCGGTTGATGAGATTATGAACGGCACAAGCGAGCAACTGCGCATCGAAACAAGCGGCTTCGGAGTCAGCGCTTTCGGCGCATCCACTTATGATGGCATCTCAAAATATATCATGTCGCAACGCGGCGACGACTCGCCAGCATCGTTGCAAAAATGGGCGGAACATTACGTTACATCCGTCGTTTGTCCCGAATGTAACGGCTCGCGACTAAACAAAGAAGCGCTTCATTACAAGCTTAACGGCAAAAATATCGCCGAGCTGTCGGAGTTAGACATCGCCGAGCTGTACGAATGGATGATGACAATTGACGAACACCTGACAGTGCAGCAGCAAAAGATAGCGGCCGAAATCCTGAAAGAAATACGCACAAGGCTGAAGTTCCTTCTTGGCGTAGGCCTTGATTACTTGTCACTTAACCGCGCTTCGGCCTCGCTTTCCGGAGGCGAAAGCCAGCGCATCAGGCTTGCCACCCAGATAGGCAGCCAGTTAGTGAACGTGTTGTATATCCTCGACGAGCCGAGTATAGGACTTCATCAGCGCGATAACATACGGCTAATCAACTCTTTAAAAGAACTTCGGGACACAGGAAACTCCGTTATAGTTGTAGAGCATGACAAAGAGACGATGCTTAACGCTGATTATGTGATAGATATGGGTCCGAAAGCAGGACGTCTCGGCGGCGAGGTCGTTTTTTCAGGCTCGCCAAAAGAGATGCTTAAAGCCACAACCCTCACTTCCGATTACCTTAACGGACTGAAATCCATAGAGATACCCACCAAAAGACGTCAAGGCAACGGGTTGTTTTTATCCCTCAAAGGCGCGAGCGGCAATAACCTTAAAAATATTGATGTTACATTCCCGCTCGGAGTATTAATCTGTGTTACAGGCGTTTCCGGCAGCGGCAAGTCGTCGCTCGTAAACAATACACTGCAACCCATCCTGAGCAAACATTTTTATCGCTCGCTTGCCCAACCGCTTCCTTACAAAGAGATTGAAGGCATGAAAAATGTTGATAAAATCATCACTGTTGACCAGTCGCCGATAGGCCGCTCGCCCCGAAGCAATCCCGCCACTTATACCGGCGTTTTTTCCGATATCCGCAGTCTGTTTGTGGAGCTGCCGGACTCGAAGATTCGCGGCTACAAACCCGGACGGTTCTCTTTCAATGTGTCCGGCGGACGGTGCGATACCTGCAAGGGAAACGGCTACAAAACCATCGAAATGAACTTCCTGCCGGACGTTTATGTGCCCTGCGAAGATTGCCATGGCAAACGCTACAACCGCGAGACGCTCGAAGTGCGCTTCCGCGGCAAATCAATAGCCGATATCCTTGATATGACCATCAATATGGCGGTTGAGTTTTTTGAAAATGTCCCCGATATCCTTGCCAAAATCAAAGTGCTGCAGGACGTCGGTTTGGGATACATCAAGCTCGGACAGCCTTCCACTACGCTCTCAGGCGGTGAAAGTCAGCGCATTAAGCTTGCTACCGAACTGTCAAAACGCGACACCGGCAAAACGCTCTATGTCCTCGACGAACCTACTACAGGTCTGCATTTTGAAGACATACGGGTGCTGCTCGGCGTGCTTAACAAACTTGTGGACAAAGGCAATACCGTAATTATCATTGAGCACAACATGGATATCATCAAATCAGCCGATTACATAATTGATATGGGACCCGAAGGCGGTCGCGGGGGCGGTAAAATACTCTTCACCGGCTCGCCCGAAGATTTCATCGCCTCCAAAAAACAATCCTATACCGCCAAATTCCTCCGCAAAGAGCTGTTGAATTGACGGCCTTTTTAACTTCCGAAAACATTAAATATCAACGATATGTGCAACAAAAAAACATCCTTCGGTTTATTCCGGAAAACAGCAGTCCTGTGTGTAACGATAGCAATAACATTACCTGTTTCGGCGCAAAACGCCCCACAGCGCGACTATCTGACTGTCAGCAATAACATTGCCAAAAAGAAACTTGAACATCCCTATTTGGTGTTCGACAACAAAAGCAAACAGGAAATTCTTGAACGCACCAAGAAAGACCCTGAGTACAAACAAATTATGGATCTGCTTAT
>JAISTJ010000131.1 GCA_031272655.1 Tannerella sp. | reverse complement strand
TAAGTACGCTGTACGGGTTGTACATATCTTCGCTTTCACGTGCGAAATGATACCCGTCGTAACGTTTTTTCATCGCCGCAAAAGCCTCGTCGTAAGTCAAACCGTTAGCGTCCCCAAGCACCTGAATTTCGGGTTGGAAGTTCTGTAACAACTCCGCTTCGGAAATGCCGCAAACGCCTGAATATCTGCTATCGAAACTAATATCAATCAGCTGATTAAGGTCGCTAAAGATACTTACTTTGGAGAACTTTGTAACGCCGGTCAGCAATACAAACCGCAAATGTTCGTCTTCGGCTTTGAGGACGCCAAAAAAGCCCTTGAGAATTGTACGCATCTCGTCGTTGAGAGCAACATTATCGAGCGTACTAATCAGCGCCTTATCGTATTCGTCTATCAGCACCACTACCCGTTCGTGTGCCTTTTCGGCCGCCCGTTTTATGAGACCGGCAAAACGGGTCGAGAGGGTAGCCATTTCCGATTCGTTACGTCCCCAAATTTCCTCTGACTGTTGAAGATTGTAATCTAAAACCGATTTTAGGGAATTTATATCTATGTAACCCTCGCGGTTGAAATCAATATAGATAACCGGATACTTCTTCCATTCCTTTTCCAATTCGGCAATAGCCAGACCGTCAAAGAGTTCCTTTTTCCCTTCAAAATAAGCCTTGAGGGTAGAAAGAAACACACTCTTGCCGAACCGGCGCGGACGACCGAGAAAGTATGGTCTGTCCAAGCACGCAAGTTCGTAAACATAGCGCGTCTTATCCACATAGACATACCCGCCTCTGCGAAGCTTCTCAAAATTCTGAACGCCAACCGGCATTTTCCTGACTTCAATATCCATAATGATTCAATTAAGAATGACAGCGCAAAGATACATAAAGAAATTGAATTTCGGAAATCTCTCGACTAAAATCATTAAACTTTTTCAAAAAAAATTTCAAAAATGCTAAACTTTTAATATCTTTGTGGCTTCAGAAGCAACAAAATCATCATTTTTTTATTATATGAACGGATTATTAGCAATTTACAAGAAGGAAGGGTCAGCCCTTGAGAGTATTAAGCCTCTTATAGACAATGGATTAGACGCCATGACGCATCGAGGCGTTTTCAGACCTGCAACGGTTAATTTAAACAGTGAACTGAAAGAGACTGACGCCACGTCAAGCGATGTCAGGCTTACTATGAGCGCATGTTCAAAGTACGACAACTCACTTCACTACGCCTCGTCCGGTGGCAGTTATATCTTCTTTGAAGGTAAATTGCTTAATAAGAATGAGTTATGCGCTCAGCTATCAATTTCACCAAATGAAACGTCTGACGCCCGGATAGTTCTTGCGCTTCTTCAAAAATATGGGGAAGAAGCATTCGGTCAGCTATATGGTTATTGGGCTTTAGTATATTTCGATGCTTTAAGCCAAACTCTTTACGGCGCACGCGACCATTTTGGTTGCCGTACACTATTCTTCTGTAACACATGCAATCAGTTTGCCCTTGCAACGGAAAGCCGCGCTCTGTATAACATCTTTAAGGATGTTCGCAAGATAAACCGTTATACAGTAATAGATTTCCTTATGTGGGGCAATATCGGCTCGCTCGACCAGTATTTCTTTAAGGATATTACTTCAGTAGAGCCTTCCGGATTTGTTAAGTATGAATTTAAAACTCAACGGCTTACATCCGAAAAATATTACACATTGCCGTATAATCGCAGTAAAGCATCATACGACGTCAACTCCGAAGAGCAGTATCTTGAAGGTTTGCGCACTCACCTTGCCGAATCGGTTAATCGTAATGTCTCATTAATTGAAGGCGCTATAGCAGTAGGCGTCAGTGGCGGCATGGACAGCTCATCGCTAATTTGCACGGCAAAAAAGTACAACCCCGACAGAACTTTTGTTGCCTATACAACGACAGACAAATATGACGGCGGCGAAGTAGTCTGGGCGGAAAAAGTAGTTCGACACACAGGCGCCGAATGGATAAAAGTTGTCTGCACAACAGAGGATATTCTTGAAAAACTTTCTGCAGTAAATCGCATACACAATGTTCCGCTTTACAATGCAAGCTCGCTGGCGCAGTTTCGTATCATGGAAGAAATAAACCGTCAAGGACAGGCTGTTTTCATTGATGGTCAGGGCGGAGATGAGATGTTAGGCGGATATCCTCATTATTTTCCATTAGCTCTCAAGGCATTGCGCAATAACGGTGAACTTGCATCTTGGTGGAACGAGCTTACAAGCGTCAGTAATTCAGGCTTATCTATTAGAGAAATGTTTATGCGACGTCTTAAACTTATTGCCAAAGACGTCTATTACAACCCATTAAAATTTGCACAGGACAAGCGCAAAGACCTGTATGATTCTCTCATGGCTCAGTCGCGGGACGCATATTTCTGCGGCTCATCACCTGTTCCTCAAGTTAAAAAAGAAGTGCTCAACGATGCTCTGTTTGAGAGTTATACCATCTATCTTGCTAATATTCTACGTTGGGGCGAACATTCAGCCGCAACATACGGTTTGGAATGTATCATGCCGCTTTCTGACTATCCTCCCCTTGCAGAATACGTCTTCTCCATTCCTTCAGCATACAAGATTCATGACGGATGGAACAAATACCTGCTTCGCATGTCAATGGAGGGTATCGTCCCCGAAGAAATCTGTCGGCGCAAACAGAAGTACGGCTTCTACATCCCCGAACAGAACTGGCTCAACGAGATGGGAAGCGCTCTGTATGATTATCTTAGTAAGACCGAAGACCCTGAAGAATGTGTCTATAAGAAATATATCACCGAAAATTGGTATCGTCTGTACACCCCTGCAAATCCCCTATTCCAGCGCTTCGCATTTCGTTGCTACAGCTATCTGCTCTGGCGACACGGGCTGGGGAATTGAGAATTAAGAATTAAAAATTAAAAATCAAGAACTTGGGCATTCTCTCAACGGGACAAAGTCCCGTCATTGCGAGGTACGAAGCAATCCAGAAAAAATGGTTTAATTGACTGGATTGCATCACTTCGTTCGCAATGACAAAGCATGAAGTTCACTACTTATCTCTTCTTTTAATTCTTAATTCTCAATTCTTAATTAAAATAATCGTCTCTCTCAACCTGATATCTGCCGAAGAAGCGCCGACCATCATTTCAAACTCGCCTGGCTCGGTTACACGGTTCATATTGATGTCAAGCAGTGATAAATGTTCAGGGGTCAAAACCATTTCTACTCTCTTTGTCTCTCCTGCTTTCAACGACACTTGCGAAAAGCCTTTCAAAGCCATCACAGGGGTTGTAACGCTGCTGACCTTATCTCGCACATATAATTGTACTGTCTCAATGCCGTCACGGTTGCCGATGTTTTTAACATCAAGCGACAATGTTATCTCATCTTTTATAGTTGGATTTGAAGGCTTTATATTCATGTTGGAATATTCAAAATCAGTATAACTTAATCCATAACCGAAAGGAAACAGCGGATCCGGACTGCCGTCTATTGATGCTCGAGAAGCAGATGGTTTGCGGGAATAATATATCGGTAATTGACCCATAGACTTGGGAAAACTGATAGTCAGCCTGCCGGAAGGATTATAATCGCCAAACAAAACGTCTAAAATGGCTTCTCCTCCTGCCTCACCCGGAAACCAGGCTTCAAGTATAGCGTCGGAAAGTTCATTTAACTCATTGAGTATCAAGGGACGTCCATTATAAAGGATTGTTGTTACCGGCTTTCCGGATGCAACGGCTGCGCGTACCATATCCATATCTATATCGTTGAGTATCATGTTCTGACGGTCTTTAGCCTCCCCTACTTCATCTGCACTTTCGCCAACCACAACAATTACAAGGTCTGCTTTGCGGGCAGCCTCTGTTGTACGGCGATTTACCTCAGCAAGCGATTCGCCTCCGCAATAGCGCCACTTAACTCTCTGACCCGCAAAATCATTCACCTTACCGTATTCCGAAACAATTGAATACTCGCGCCCTTTCTCAAGATAATAACGGGCGGTAGTTGTTACTTCCGTATATTTATCGTCCCAGTTGTCTAAGAAAAGTTTACCGTCAAGGTACATCCGTCCGTAGTTATTGGCTATCAGGCTAAACTCATATATTCCACTTGTAGTAACATGTATCGTACCACTGAAACGCGCCGAAAAAGGCTCTATATTAACGCCGGGCGCCGGACTAAGGTTATGCCAGTAATGCGACAGTCCGGGCTCTATTGTTGTAAAAGACGGTTTGCCCGAACAGTCGAGGTTGTTGAAATAATCAACACGCAACCCCGCACCGTCATTGCGAGCCTGCGTCTCACTCCCGCCACCACCGTCATTGCGAGCCTGCGAAGCAATCTCATTTTTAGCAGGAGTGAAATTCGCCGTCGGTATATCGGTAAAATTAGGTGAAATATCTCCATTTAACCAGTCTATCAAAACTTTATCCCCAAAACGACGTTGCAAAGCCTCTATAATAGTGGTGCCATGTGCTCCACGTGGCGAATAACCTCCAAGTGATGAGACATTTGCTAATCGCCCTACAACTGCTATCCGCTTCACGTCCTTGCTCGCAGGCAAGGTATTGTTTGCATTTTTCAGCAGAACTAAGGACGAACGTGCAGCCTGAAGTGCTGTTTTTTGATGTGCGGCATTATGTAAAACCTTGGCTGCAAGAGTAGTATCAGTATATGGATTGTCAAAAAGACCAAGGTCAAATTTCTGTTTAAGTATTTCTCCTACTGCCTTATCAAGCTGTTTTTCAGATATTTTACCGCTCTTAACACCGTTAATAACAGCTGCTGCAAATTTTTCATGAGTAAAATCATAAAATTGCATATTCAGACCTGCATTTATTGAAGAGGCTATTGCTTCTTCTTCGGTTGCAGCGGTCAAATGTTTGTTATACTGCATTGCTATGGCGCCAAGGTCTGAAATAACAAATCCATCAAAACCCCATTCCTTGCGCAGCACATCGGTCAATAACCAATGGTTGCCGGCGACAGGTACGCCGTCAATCTCATGGTAAGCAGCCATTACTGCATGTGCATTAGCCTCTTTGATAGCTTTCTCGAAAACGTACAAATGAGCCGAGCGGGCTTCCCTCTCACCAATATATACCGGACTCAGGTTGCTACCGTTTTCAGGAATACCATGAACGCCGAAATGTTTAGGCTCGGATATTACTGCGTCATTGTCTTTCAACGAGTTACCTTGCATCCCTTTTACAATATTCACCGCCATTCTTGAAGAAAGGTAAGTATCTTCGCCAAATGTTTCCTCTACCCGACCCCATCGTGGCTCGCGTGCAAGGTCAAGGTTTGGAGACAAAACAAGATGCACACCGTGGGCGCGAGCTTCAGAACCTATAACACGACCGATGTTATACATAAGCGTTGTATCCCACGATGAGGCGTTACCGAGAGGTATTGGGAAACATGTCCCTCCTTCGCCCTGATAGCCGTGCAGAGCCTCTTCAATTATTATCGGCGGGATGCCAAGACGGGAACTGTCTCGCACATATTGTTGAATATCATTACTTATTCTTGATGTACGCGGATATAGGTCATGAATTGAACCGAAAGTATTTTCCTTCAGTGTAGCAGCCATCTTTTCAAGCGATACTGCTTCATAAGATTCAAGAACTGACCCTGCATCAAGCATATCCAACTGCGCTGCTTTATCTTCAAGCGTCATCCGACTAAGCAAATCTTTCACCCTTCTTTCGGAAGACAAAGTAGCATCGCGATAATCAGGCGTATCGTTACATCCTGATAATAAAGCCATTACAGCAAAAAACAAAATAGTTTTCTTCATCGTTTAATAATTTTAAAACCGCAAAATTAATAAAAATTTCTTATCTTATAAATTTAATTTTTCTCAACCGCGATTGAATCAACCGCGGTTGCAAAGGTACAAAAAAGTTGGAATTTGTTTGAAATTCAAACGAAAAAATTTCATATTTCCGAATATCAGCTTCAATAGTAAAGAATTTTAAAAAAATCAGTAGTTTTACAAACTTTAACTTTTTATTTTTAAAAAATCAAAAAACAATTTATATCTTTGCCACGTTTTTTAATAAAAATTTAAATTCAATATGAGGAAACAGTTATTATTAATGTGTCTGCTCCTCGCAGGAGCATTCACCACCGCCCTCTGGGCGCAGAGAAGAGTGAGTGGAATCGTTACAGACCAGGCCGACGGCTCTGCACTTCCCGGTGCAAACGTAACGGTAGTAGGAACCACCAAAGGTACCATGACAAACGCTGAAGGACAATTTACTTTGGACGGCATCAGTAACGGTCAGGTATTGAAGGTATCTTATCTGGGTTACACCACTCAACAAATTACTTACAAGGGAGAAGCAACTCTCAACATTGCGCTGACGGAAGACGCTCTTGCGCTTGGAGAAGTTGTAGTAACGGCTTTGGGTATAACCAAAGACCAGAAGAAACTGGGATACGCAGTATCCACTATCAATGCGGGTGACCTTATCAAAGCAGGTGCGCCGAACATCGGCGCCGCGTTGTACGGTAAGGCTTCGGGCGTAAAGATTTCATCGCCTCCGGGCGGTGCGGCGTCGGGCGTCTCGTTCAACATCCGTGGTATCAGCTCTATTAACGGCGACACCCAGCCGCTCGTTATCCTTAACGGTGTACCTATCCGTAGCGGTAACGACGAGGGCAGCTCCTCTACAGGACAGTTCGCCCAGTGGGGAAGTAACGGCAAAATCCGTTCAAACGGATTAGTGGACATCAACCCCGAAGACATAGAGTCTATCAACATCCTTAAGGGCGCAGCAGCTTCGGCGCTGTACGGCTCGGAAGGCGCTAACGGCGTTATCGTCATCACCAGCAAGAGATCGAGAAGCACCGGCATCACTATTGATGTGAACGCAACCCTGCAAGCAAACATGCTTGCCTATCTGCCTGAAGTCCAGACTACTTACGGTCCCGGACACTGGTTGGCAAGCCGAGGCGAGTACGAACTTCAAAACAACGGCTTCGTAACTATTGATTACAAGGGAAAAACCTACAAAACGACAAAGGCTTCGCAAGGAGTAAACCACGTTTGGGGACCCAAGTATGACGGCACAATGGTATTATACTGGGACGGCACGGAAAGACCTTACCAGGCTAACAACACCAACCCGTGGGAAGAACTCTTCCGCACCGGTTACGACCAGATTTACAATGTCGCTATCAATCAGGGCGGTGAGAACTCGAACAACCGTTTTTCTTACACCTTTATGGACGAAATTCCTAACGGTCTTACAGGTGATTTCAAAAAGCACAACTACAATCTGTTAGGCAACTTGAAACTGAGTAACACCCTGAGCCTCAACTATTCAGGTACTTTGATTGTGCAAAAAATCCACAACCGCCAGGGACGCGCCACAGGCGCTTACGACTCGTTCTCAAACACCTTCAGCTCATTTGCGGACATTTCGGCAATGAAGCGGATGTACAAGACGAGCCTCGGCTACAGGAACGTTGTTACAGGCGAAGCCACACTGACGCCCGATGAGAGTTTTGCTTACAGTCCCGGACCGGAAGACTGGATCAAAAACTACCTGTGGGGGCAATATATGAACAACGACTACGAAAGCGAATCCCGCTTTATAGGCAGTGTAGCTCCCGCTTGGAAAATCACCCCTTGGCTGACGGCTACCGGACGTCTCTCCGCCGACCTTACCTCCAACCGTATTGAGGTGATGAACGCTACGACCCGCCCGCTCTCGCTGTACAGCGGTCAGGGCGAAGGCGGCTACAGCCTTTCTACAAAGCAGTATGACATCCTTTACGGGGACGCGCTTTTAACATTCGATAAAAATATCACCGAAAAAATCAACATCTCCGCTACCGCAGGCTGGTCAGCCCGTCAGGAGCAGATGATGGGCTTAAGCTCAAGCACTAACGGCGGTCTGACTATTGAGAACGCATTCCTCCTCACCGCAAGCCGCACCGAGTTGTCGGCTTCAAGGTTGAAAATGGAACTCCTCAAAACCGCTATCCTCGGAACAGTGGACTTCGCTTATGATGACTACCTGTTCCTCGGCGTTACCGGCCGTCAGGAAAAATCATCTACCCTGCCCAAAGGCAGCAACTCCTATTTCTATCCATCGGCAAACTTCAGCTTCCTTTACACCCAGGCGTTCAGGGATGCGTTGCCGACATGGTACGACTACGGCAAACTGCGCTTCTCGTATGGTATCGTAGGTAACGCGCCGGCAGCTTATGCGGCAAATATCGTATATACCCCGAACCAGAGCGGCGGCTTCCAGTGGACTACTATTCCAAGCCCGCTCGGAAACGAAAAACTCAGACCCGAAAAGATTACCGAATGGGAAATCGGATGGGAAAACAAGTTCTTCAAAAACCGCGCAGGTATTGAGATTTCTTACTACAACAAGACTATTTCGGACATGATTATCCAGCAGCCGCTTGCCACTTCCGACGGCGTCGGCGCTATATGGATGAACATCGGCGAAATGGTGAACAGGGGAGTGGAAATAGCAATGACTGCAACCCCCATCGAAACAAGGGATTTCACATGGGATTTGCGTGCTAACTTGGCATTCCAGTCAAACAAGGTAAACAAACTTGTAGCCGGCCAGGATTATCTCCGCGGCGACGGCAGCATGGGTAACCATGGCGGCGGCCTCAATATCCGTTCGTACATAGGACGTCCTATGGGCGACCTCTATGCCAACGTTGTAGAAGTTGTTGAAGATGAAACAAGCCCGTACTACGGACAGCGGATTGTTGATTTCGACGACGATGTATTTGCCATTTACAGGACATCGGCCGGCGAGGCAGCGCAGAAACGCATCGGTAACATCATGCCGAAAGCTATCGGCGGTCTGGGTACAACTATTACGTACAAGAATTTCACCCTTGACGCAATGACCGACTTCCGCATAGGCGGCGATGTGCTCGACATGTCGAAACAGTATCCTACCGCTCGCGGTCTGTCGAAACAGTCAATGAAATACCGCGACCCCGAACATGGCGGACAGGCTTTCCAATACAAGGGACAGACCTACTACAGCGGTATGGTCATAGAAGGCGTAGTTGAAACCGTCAATCCCGACGGCACAAAAACCTACACCCCCAACACCACCGTTACGGCTTCCGACTACTACTACAACGTAACATACAACTGGGGTAACAGCGGCGGCGGAACAACCTATATGTTCTCGGTTTACGAAAATACATACTGGAAGATGCGCGAACTTTCGCTTAGCTACTCTTTACCTAAGTCATTGGTTAGCAAGGCGTTACTGAAGAATTTGACCCTCTCGGTATTCGGACGTAACCTGTTCTATCTCTACAAGGCGCTTGAAGACATTGACGCAGAATCCCACAACGGCGGCTCTACATGGGGCGGGCAGGCTGGCGTCGGTTATACCGCTTCACCTAACCGCAATGCAGGCGTCTCTTTACGAGCTACTTTCTAAATGTTTAATATTTAATACAATAAGTATATGAAAAAGATAAATTCTATAATATTATTGCTGGCATGCGTCTTCATGTTCAGCAGATGCAGTGATTCTGCTTATACGGATAAATACACAGACCCGAACAAAATCACGACAGTGCAGATAGACAAACTGTTTGTTGCGGTGCTTTCTACATGCAACGACTATTGTATTGCAGGCTACGGGCGTTACTATGCGGGCGACAACGGCTTCCTTGCCCATTTCTCCCAAAGTTTCGGCTATGGCTACAGCAACGGCATGTATGGCCCTAACAATCCCAGCTGGGCTGATAAATACGGCTCATTCTGCAGTGTTGCAGCGCATTTCAAGTTGCTCGAAATCATTTACAACGACATGTCGGAGTCCGATAAAACCAAGTACGAAGGCTACTACCTGTGCGCCAAAGTGCACACTTACGCCTTTATGCTGGCAATCCTTGACACTCAGGGCGATATACCTTGGGAAGGCATGGGATTAGTAGCCGCAACAGGCGATTACAGCTATACGAATGCGTATTTCAACAAAGCCGAAGACTTGTACAAACTCATCCTTACCGACATGAAAGAGATCGGTACAAAACTTGGGAATATGACTTTGCCGTTCAACGAATCGCAGGACTGGATCAACCAGGGAAATGCAAAGAAATGGCAGATCTACGCCAATTCGTTGCGTTTAAGGACGGCTATGCGAGTAGCAAGCCAAGGCGCTTTATCCGCCGACGGCAGGGCTGCAATAGCTGAAATACTCGGCAACCCAAGCGCATATCCGGTTATCTCGAACAACAGCGAAAACATCTTCGTGCTCAACCTGCGTACAGGTCCGGTTAATGCCGAAGGCGGCGGCGGTCTCGATGATAACGGCGCTCCGTGGGCTTTCGCTTCGGGATTTATGCTTAGCCGCATGTTGAGCGATTTTGACCGCACTACATGGAGCGGCGTTTACGACAACGACGGCACCGACGACCCGCGCGTTCCTATCTATTGGGGACTTGCTACGGCGTCAAAGCAGAAAGTTACCGGCTATCCTTCCTATACCGATGCAAACGGCAACGTAATCGAACAGGCTGGTGTGGAAATACCCGAAGTATTCCGCGGCGCAACGCCGGAAATGTCTCAGGACGACCATTCGGCTTATACGACAAGCGCCAACGGCATTTCAAAAGTCCGTTACAACGGCTTCTTCTGGCATAACGAAAATTTCGACCACCCAATTATCTCGGCAGCCGAAATAGGCTTTATCAAAGCAGAAGCCTACCTGAACGGATGGGCAAGCGGCGATCCCAAAACTGCATTTAAGGAAGCTGTCGCCTTGTCGTTCGACTGGTATTTCAGCCAACACAATAAGAAATCAAGGGCAGATGTAGCCATCCCCGCCGATGGCAAAAACTATACGGCATGGGTATTGAATATTGACCTTGACTATTGGACGGCTGAAAAGATTGATGAGTTTGCCGAAGCGCGCTGGTCAAAGCAAGTTGACGGCTCGCCCTACGATTCGCAGCTCGACGCCATCATCACGCAGAAATACATTGACTTCGGTTATATGTACGTGCGCGAGGCTTGGTGCGAAATACGGCGCACAGGCTATCCTTCGGGCTTGGTGTTCCCTACAACGATAGACTCAAAGCTGCCTAACGTACCGGCACGCTGGGAATACCCGTCAAACGAGATTAATTTTAACAAAAACTTCCTCGTTTATGCCGACGGTAGCAAAAGTCCCCTGCTCGACGACTATTACGCCTCCACCAATAATGCCAAGAAATACTATCAAAAACTATTTTGGGCAAAATAAACGTTCGTTAAATTAATAATTGTTAAAAAGGCCTTCCGTACGGGACAAAAGCTCCCTGCGGAAGGTTTTTTTTTCGCCCTCAAAGTTAGAATTTGTTTGAAAAACGCGCAAAAAAATTACGATTTTTTGAAAACCCGCATCAATAGTCAAAAAATGAAAAAAAAATCCCACTTTTACAAAGTTTAACTGTTTTTTTTTTTTTGATAACAAAACTATATATATATTTGTCCCGTTTTTTAATAAAATTTAAATTCATATGAGGAAACAGTTATTATTAATGTGTCTGCTCCTCGCAGGAGCATTCACCACCGCCCTCTGGGCGCAGAACAGAGTAAGTGGAACCGTAGTTG
>JAISTJ010000222.1 GCA_031272655.1 Tannerella sp. | reverse complement strand
TAATTTCCGTGCATGCTGTGCCGTTCTTCCTGAACTTTCCGACCGGAAGCGGCACAACGCGCCCGTCTTTTACGTTCCGCAGAAACAGGAACTCGTTACTCTTACGGTCGAGCGTCAGTTTTTCGCCTGTCTTTAATTTCAAACTCACTGTCTGGGAGCAACCGCCAACGGTCAGGCCCCCCATTAATCCTCCCGCCACCAGCAGCGAAGATTGTTTCAAAAAATCTCGTCTATTTGTCATCGAAAAATTCGTATATCATTGTGTTAGAACAATTTTAGTATAGACTATCCCTTTTTCCGTTGAAAATAAAGGCTTAAGCCGACATATAGCGCTACTGAGATGAACCATCCGGGCAGACCGAGGAAGAAGACCTGCAGGTCGTAAGCGAGATTGAGCCATAGGCAAACGCCGAGCGTCAGCGCCCATGCCAAAGCAGGCGGCAAGTAGAACTTGATATTTTTCTTTTCGGCAAAGAACGACGTCATGCCAAGTGGTTTCATAAAATAGCAATCGGCGAAGATGACGGCTCCGACCGGCATGAGTAACAGTCCGTACATCGCCGTTACGTTCAGGAAGTTCATTGACAGCGCCGGAAAGATGCCTATCACGCTTGCAATACCGCCGGCTATAAGGGTTATTGTTACTCGCGACCATTTACGGTTGATAGCCTGAAAAGCCAGACCTGCGCGGTAGATAATAGGATTAGCAGTAGTCCACCCCGAAACAAGCACAAGCAATAAACCGGCGACGCCCATAGTACTTGCAGCAAGCGTTCCGGGCGAAACAGCTGTATTGTTCGGGTCAGCCTGCAACTGAACGGCATATAACATTCCGGCGCAAATCCATGCAATATAATGCCCCAGAAACATTCCCGACAGCGGTGCGAAGCCGTAGCGCGCTTTCCGAGCATAGCGAAAAACAGTCAGGTCGCCCATGCCTATATGCCATACCATATTCCCGAACCAACTGTAGAAAATGATATGCCAAATAGTGAATTTGACATATCCGGGCTGATTAACGCCTGTCCAGATAACAGTCTGCGCCTTGTCCCAAAAATCTTGGAAAGAATGAATATTAAGGTATGGCAAAGTAGTAAATCCCAGGACAATAAACAGAACTACCATCCAAGGCGCAACATAGTTGGCAAACTTCGATACGGCGTCGTAGCCGCGTGCTGCAATGATTGAAATGAGTATTCCAACGGCAAGCACGATAACAACCATCCACAGATTGTTTGGATACACCGCGTCCAAGCTCGGAGGCGTAACATGAAACGCGGCTATTATTGCCGTAGCTGAAACAAAAATCATCGCCGCAGCAAGAAAACACCACAGCAAACCGTTCACAAAATTGTAGATAACTACAAGGTTTCGTCCGCCGATTTTTTCCATCTGCATATACAGCGTCAGGCGGTACTTCATGGCAATAGGAACCGTCAAGTAGCGCCAACTCAGGACAGCCAGCAGATTGCCTGCTATCAGACCTATAAACAGGTCGAAAGCCGCCACCCCATGCACTAAGAACAGCGGACCAATCAACAGTTCGGTACCCGCTACATGCTCGCTTGCAAACAATCCCCAAAACGCTTTAGCGCCTTTTGTCTTACTCTCAGGCACCGGAACGCGCTCATACTCAGAAACATTTTCTTTACTCATAATATTAAATTCTTTAATGTTTAGACCATTCTCCAACTTTTTTTATTATCTCGTCGGCTTCATCTTCGGAGTCGGCATAAGTGTTGAGGAACAGACCTTTAGACGAAAGATTGTTCAAAAAATACTCAATTTCAGCCGGTTCAACAAGCAGATACAGTCTTTTACCCGCCTTCTGCATCTTTTGGAAATGGGGCAGATATTCGGGCGTAGAGGCAGGCGGAAGGTTTGCGCCGGGCGTAAACTGAATGCAGTCTATATAGTCCTGACCCACAAGCGCTTCGGTGTGCTGCCGGATACATTGCGGACCGTCAAGATGATAGGTGGCGTAATCAAGCCATTCGCCCATTTTACGCAGTTCAGGGAAGAAGAACTCCTCGAACATTTCGGTTGAAATCATTGCCGAAAAGTCGTTTGCTATCTGGTCGTGCTTGCCCGGCGCCCAGAGGTTGAGCCAAGCCAGCACGCCGCCGCCATGATTGGCTTGCAGGCTCATTTTATGTAATGTCTCGTGCGTTGTTATCCAAGCCTCCGACATGACGTCAACGGCTTTCTTAACCTCGTCGGGGTTCATTATCAAATCTAAAGCTAAATCCGAAGCGCTGCGGATAAGCGACAGATTATCAGCAGCATTGCCGATTTCGGGAACGCCTATGAAGTAGTCTTCATCGTTTCGCTCTATGAAAAGCTGCGTGATTTCAAGAATATTGCGCCAATAGGGATTTGTTTCGGTATCGAAATGCCACTTCCACGAATCCCAGTTCTCAATTGTTTTGTGAAACCAGACGGACTTGGTATTAAAATCGGGTTCGGCGCCCCAGAACGCGCAACCGGCCGAAGCGCCCCAGTTTATATACGTAGCGGGCGCTGCCTCGCCACCGAAGTAGGTGTTCTCGAACCACAACTTTAGGCGGTTGTAATTCTCTTCGGGGTCAGTCCACCACTTGCGGATAGACTCGCTGTCGGTGTATTTCTCCAACCCGCCGAGCCATGGACCATGCGTGAGGTGCGGAAACTTTGGCAATCGCGATGTTTTGCGTGGCGCAAGTACGCCCACGAGCGCTCTGTCGGTCTCTTCGCCTCGCCAAAATGCCTCTAAACGTTTTTGGGCGTCTGCCCAGTCTTCCTTGTATTTCATCGTTTTATAGGTTTTACTGAAGACTTGTTTTGATTTTGGTGATACTTTTGCTTTTAGCTGCAAGTTTTCCGTCCACAAAGATACGAAATCCTGCGCCTTTTTTGTACTTTTTTCCGGTTTTATCGTAAATAATTGTCAGTTTATGTCCCTTATACTGCACGTCGTCTAAGCAGAAATAGTCCCAGATGCCCTTCGGTATGAGCGGATTGACAGTCAGTTGGTTGCTTCCTTCGGGACGAATGCCTATTAGACCGGTAATTATGAGGTCGCAAAAGGTTGAATGATTATAGTCTTTGCCGCGCTCTTCGCCTCCTTTACCTGCCGACCACGTACCATTCTGCCACGTTTTCAGTCGGGTACGGGCTATCCAGTCGCCGGTGAAAGGGTTCAGGTTTTCGTCTATCCAAGGCACAACTGTGCCATCCTCTTTGAGCAAGTGGTGCGACCGGGCGTAAATCTTCAGCAAATCGAAATAATCCTGCTTCGAGATATAGTTTTGGCGCTGATTATTAAGCATATTCGCCATTCCGGTAAGAGTAACGCTTGTAGAATAAGGCCATGACGGTCCGTTCCATTGACATTCATGCCCTTTGTATGAAATCTCAAATTCGGGGTGGCATTGCTCGGCGGTCGTTGGTCCGTACGGAGCGTAAAAATGTTTCGGATTCATCAGGAAGCGCCATGCGGTGGCGTACTTTTCATCGGCAATGTTGAAATACCAAGGTGTATAACCGTGCAGTTCGCGGGCGTCGCAAAGCAAACCGTTTTCAGTGCGAGGCAACACTTTGAAAAATTGTGCTTCTTCGTCCCACAACGTTTCGAGCATTTTCTTTTGCAAGACGGCAGCTTTCTGTTCAAAAGCATTTGCTATTTCTGTTTTGCCTAATCTTCGGGCAATGGCGGCTATTGAACGGGCGTCGGCTATCATATAGGAGTTGATGGTAGCACGGTAACCGTCAGTTTTGGCGCTGCGTTTGCCGCAAATTGATACTTCCATACCGTCCCATCCGTCATATTGCCAAAACAGCCCTTTTGCAGCGTCGTAGCGGTCTTTCTCCCATCCATTGAAATTAGCGACGAGAGAATCAAGCAAACTGCTGTTTATCAGGTCAGTATCAACTATATATGACCAATTGAGGATAGCTGTAGCAATCCAAGAACTGTACATGCGAGGGTTTCCGCCTCCTCCTCCAAAAAAGAACCGGATGTAACTGTCTATATATTCAGGGTTATGCAGCCATCGCCCTTCGTGCAAGTGATGCGACGCTGCGCAGGGGTCGGAGTTTTCAAAGCCCGTAAAACCCACTTCCGGAAGGAAAGCAGTGATAATGAAGCCACCGGCTTTTGTTTGGCGTATTTGCTTGCGGTACGTCCACCATCTGAAATAGTAAATCTCTTCCAATTCCTTGTCGGGACAGTCGAAGCGAGGGACGTTTGCAGATAAAAACGCTGCCGCCTCGTTGTTTGGGATAAACTGCTTATACAGCTCATTATCAGTCCGGTTGAACTGCTCTACATAATCCCTGACAACAGTTTCCGGGATAACCTCACCGGACAAAACAGTGTTTACATCTCTGTTGTTGCAAGATATAAATAATATGCCCGTCAAACAGTATGTAACTGTTTTGAAAAAAA
>JAISTJ010000163.1 GCA_031272655.1 Tannerella sp. | reverse complement strand
TGAAAGACGCCGGATATGAATACATTGTTATTGACGACTGTTGGTCGGCTATGGAACGCGACAGCCATGGAGACCTCGTGCCCGACTCAGTGAAGTTTCCTCACGGCATCAAAGCGCTTGCCGACTATGTTCACGCGAAAGGACTAAAGCTTGGTATTTACGGCGATGCAGGCTGGAAAACTTGTGCAGGTTATCCGGGCAGCCGTGGACACGAATATCAGGATGCACTGAAATTTGCCGAATGGGGCGTTGATTATCTGAAATATGACTGGTGTAACACACTTACACCGCATCCTACCGACGTCAAAATTACGCTCATGAGCGACAGGGAAGCATACGCGGCAGAAAGTTATCAGACAATGCGTGACGCTCTCTACACAGCCGGCCGCCCCATTCTATTCAGCATCTGCGAAGGCGGACTAAACCAATGTTGGAACTGGGCGCCTGAGATCGGCCATATTTGGAGAACAACACCGGATATACGACCTGAATTTAAAGTTCGCGACAAACCTGAAGTTTGGTTTCACCTCAATATTCTTGAAATCCTCGATTTGCGCAACCAAAACGAAATTCGTAAAATTGCAGGGCACGACCACTGGAACGACATGGATATGCTGCAAGTAGGTAACGGCAAACTTAATCTATTTGAAAACCAGTCCCACTTCGCACTCTGGGCTATCCTCAATTCTCCGCTGATGCTCGGTAACGACCTTAGAAAGATGACTGAAGAAGTGCGACAAATCGTTACTAATCGAGACATTATCGCTCTCAATCAGGATACGCTTGGTATTCAGGGATTTTGCCACAGTTATCGCGACAGTATCCAAATATTTGCCAAACCGCTCACAGGCGACGATTGGGCTATACTTATCCTCAACCGTGACACTATTGCTCGTAACGTCGTTTTCGATTGGACTGCCGAAGCGCTCAACGATGACTTTTCCGGACATAATGTCATTTTTGATCGCAACAATATCTTCTCTATCAAAGACTTATACGCCGGAAAAGATATCGGCACCACCAAAACTCCTCTCAAGGCAAAACTTGAAAGTCATCAAAGCCTTGTGCTGAGGCTTACACCGGTGAAAACTAAGCGAAGAACGAAATAATTCTCGAAAAAACCGACATTATAAACTAAAAAAAGAGTATCTTTGCGGCGTAAATTAAACAATTTATAAACAATGTCAAACTACATTAAAATAATAAAAAACGGAATAATAGACGAGAATCCTACGTTTGTGCTGCTGCTGGGGATGTGCCCCACGCTGGCGACTACCTCGTCGGCCTTGAACGGGATGAGTATGGGGTTGGCGACAGCTTTTGTGCTGATATGCAGCAACATAGTCATCTCGGCATTGAAAAATCTTATTCCCGACGCCGTGCGCATTCCTGCCTACATCGTAGTAATAGCGTCGTTTGTAACGGTGCTGCAGATGTGCATGCAGGCATTCACTCCCGATTTGTACCGCGCCTTGGGGCTGTTCATTCCGCTGATTGTAGTGAATTGCATCGTCCTTGGGCGCGCCGAGTCGTTTGCTTCGAAGAACGGCGTCATCGCATCGGGGTTTGACGGCATAGGCATCGGGCTTGGTTTCACCATTGCACTCACCCTGCTTGGGCTGATGCGCGAACTGCTCGGTACGGGCAAAATCTTCAGCCAGAGCATCTTCCCCGAAAACTATGGCGCTTTAGTTTTCGTGCTCGCACCCGGCGCTTTTATCGCGCTCGGTTACCTCATTGCGCTTATTAATAAATTAAGAATTAAGAGCTAAGAATTAAGGACTGGATTGCTTCACTTCGTTCGCAATGACGAAAGGGGGGGTAGAAATTAAGAATTAAGAGATAGGAACTGACAACTAAAAATATGGAATACGTAATAATCTTTATAGCAGCGGTTTTTGTGAACAACATTGTGTTGTCGCAGTTTTTGGGGATATGTCCGTTTCTGGGCGTGTCGAAGAAGGTGGACACGGCATTAGGTATGAGTATGGCGGTAACCTTTGTGCTGACCATCGCCACGATAGTTACTTTCCTGATACAGAAGGCGATACTTGACCCGTTCCATCTCGGATACCTGCAAACTATAATCTTTATCCTGATAATAGCCGCATTGGTGCAGATGGTTGAGATAGTCCTAAAGAAAGTCTCACCGGCTCTGTATCAGGCGCTTGGAGTATTTTTGCCGCTCATTACGACAAACTGCGCCATCCTCGGCGTCGCAATATTAGTCATACAGAAAGAATACAACCTGCTTCAATCCATCGTTTTCGCTATCTCGACGGCGATAGGTTTCGCGTTGGCGCTGATAATCTTCGCCGGCATAAGGGAGCAGCTTGAAAGAACAAAAATTCCGCAAGCCATGAAAGGCATGCCAATCGCCCTTGTAACTGCCGGTTTGCTTGCCATGGCGTTTATGGGATTCTCGGGCATAGTTTGATTTTGTCGGTATTTTTTCGTACCTTTGCGGCGAAAAAAAAGCAAAAAATGAGTATAGTAGCAATAGTAGGGCGTCCAAATGTGGGTAAGTCCACGCTGTTTAACAGATTGACGCAGACACGTCAGGCGATAGTGGATGAGGAAGCCGGCACCACGCGCGACCGCCAGTACGGTAAGGCGGAATGGAACGGACGCGAGTTCTCGGTTGTGGATACCGGCGGATGGGTGGTCAATTCGGAAGACGTCTTTGAAAGCGAGATAAATAAACAGGTAGAGATAGCAATCGAAGAGGCGGATGTTATCCTTTTTGTCGTTGATGTGCTGACCGGCATAGCCGACCTTGACGATGAGGTGGCCAAGATGCTTCGGCGAAGCGGTAAAACGGTCGTCCTTGCCGCCAACAAAGCCGATAACTACGAAGCGCATCCCCTTGCGGCGGAGTTTTATGCACTCGGATTGGGAGACCCGTTTCCGATTTCCGCCATAAACGGCTCATACACAGGCGATTTGTTAGACCGTATAATAGAAATCCTTCCCGATAAAAAAGAAGAGCTTATGGAGGAGGAACTGCCACGAATAGCGATAGTAGGGCGTCCTAACGCGGGCAAATCGTCGCTGATAAACGCTTTCATCGGCGAAGACAGGCATATCGTTACCGATATTGCAGGCACCACGCGCGATTCGATTTACACCAAATATAATAAGTTCGGACTTAACTTCTATTTGGTGGATACGGCGGGCATCCGCAAGAAAGGAAAAGTGAACGAAGATCTTGAATATTACTCCGTTATCCGTGCAATTAAAGCCATCGAAAACTCCGACGTCTGTATATTGATGCTCGACGCGCTTAGAGGCATTGAAAGTCAAGACCTTAACATCTTTTCGGTTATTCAGAAAAACAGCAAGGGGTTGATAGTGTGCATAAACAAATGGGATTTGGTGGAAGACAAATCGCAAGCTGCCATAAAGACTTACATAAATGCCATTGAGCAGCGGTTTGCGCCGTTCAATGATTTTCCCGTGCTGTTCATCTCGGCGCTTACCAAGCAGCGTGTTTTCAAGGTTTTAGAGACGGCAAAAGAGGTTTACGAGAACCGCAAACGCATTATTCCTACCGCCAAGCTCAACGAGGTGATGCTTCCTATAATAGAAAAAACGCCTCCCCCTGCATGGAAAGGTAAATACATAAAAATCAAGTACATAACGCAACTTCAGGAAGCCGTTATCCCCTCGTTTATCTTTTTTTGCAACCTTCCACAATGGATAAAAGAGCCTTACAAGCGGTTTCTTGAAAACCGTATGCGTGCCAACTGGAACTTCAGCGGCACGCCGATACGGATTTATGTTAGGGAAAAATGAGACTTGCTTATTCGCACCTCCCTTTAGGACTACGTATATGGAATGTTTAAAATAAAAAATTATTCTTTCTTTTTGGTTGCTCCGCTGGTAGCGTCGCTTCCGCTGCAGGCTTCGTAGGCGGTGTTGATGGCGTCAAGGAAGGCGCGCGACGAGATTGTGGCGGCTGTGATGGCATCAACTTCGCCGCCGTCTTTGCTCACTTTCAGCCCGCCGGAAGGCACTGTGCGCTCGAGGACGCTGCGTTGCGCATTGTCGCTGCTGAACCATTCCTGCATCTTCGAGCCTAATCCCGGCGTCTCGCTATGCTCTAATATTGAGTAGTTTACTATCTTGCCGTCGGCGTCGAAGCCTACCATGACCCGTATCAAGCCGC
>JAISTJ010000132.1 GCA_031272655.1 Tannerella sp. | reverse complement strand
TCTTAATTCTTAATTCTAATCCGTATCCCGTTGCGGACAACTTTCTCGCTGACGAAGACAAGATACCCGCCACCACCGGCTCCAGAAATTTTCCATCCGAGCGCCTGAGACTTGTAACTGTCTAATTCCCTGAGAATTGCATCCGAAACCATGTTCGGAAACATCCGTACCTGCGCTTCAAAACTTGCAGTTAGCGCCCTACCCCATCCGGCGGCATCGCGGCGAAGAATCGCATCCCAGCACGCATCGGCGGCATCGCTGAGCGCCTTTACTCCTTCTTCGCAGACGTCCGTATCAGCCAACACATCATACCCGTCGCGGCGAGGATACAGTGGAACAAGCCGCAAACGCTCTTCAATCCACGTAAGCACATCCCTGTCGGTAACCGACTCGATTTTCTCAGGCCAGTAGCCGTTGTTGTAATAAAAACGGTTGAGGCCGGGCATCACTATCCCGAGCGCGTCCTGCGAGCCGCTGACATACTGCGTCCCGGGCGGGTTTTCGTAGCAAAACAGCGTGCGGGCAAGCGTTTCGCTGTCGCCTTCAGGTATATCGGTATGCCACAGCTCCACCGCTTTCTTGCGCGAGCTGGTAGCCATTCCGCTACGGTCATTGAATTCATAATCGGGTTCTATACAGATAGTTACAACTGCCCCCGGATAAATTTTGTTCACAAAAGGCTGATCTAACCAACCTCCCGCAAGGTCTATCCTGTACGGTATAAGACACTCTTTCCGCAAAGCGGTAGTAGAGCGGGCAGGCAATCCTCGATGCGGAATACGCTCACTTACAACATATTGTATGTTGTTTTCGCGGCAAAACTGCTCTTTTGCAAGCGAATGGCCGTCCGAATTGACAAAAAACACATCCGGTTTGAGCCGTTTCACTTCTTCCGCAAAATCTATTATACCGCTACCGCTGTTTATCCATGCGTCTTTAACTGCTTTCAGGGCTTTCACCATGTACAGCCTTTCGGAATCGGTGTTGATGGTTTTGCGTCCTTTCAGGGCGTTGATGGTTTTGTCGGAACCTATTCCGACATACAAATCGCCATAAGTTGCGGCCTCCTCAAAAAACGCAACATGTCCGCTGTGAAGCATGTCGTAGCAACCGCTTACAAATACTTTTCTATTCATTTATGCGTATATTTTGACCGTAAAAGTACTAATTTTGTACAAATCTACGCAAAAAAAAGTCCGTTTTTTGTATTTATTCGATTTTCTTTGTTACCTTTGCCTTTGCATTTTGAATAATTAATTCATTTAAAATATGAAAACGATGATTGAAGAACGCTGGGGAACGCACCCGGAAGACGTAAAACGCTATGATACAGCGCAGTTAAGAAAAGAGTTTCTGGTGGAAAAACTGTTTGATGCGGATGAAGTGAAGATGGTTTACACTCACAACGACCGGCTTGTCATTGGTGGAGTTCTGCCTGTTAATGAGGCTTTGAAGCTTGAAGCGCCACCGTTGCTGCGCTCGGAATATTTCTGCGAAAGACGCGAAGTGGGAGTAGTATGTATTGAAAATGAGGGAGTTGTAAACGTTGATGGAGTTGAATACCCGATGGCTTATAAGGATGCCCTCTATATTGGACGAGGGGCTAAAGAAGTGATTTTCAAGAGTAAAGACGCTTCTGTGCCGGTTAAATTCTACTTTGCATCTTCGCCCGCTCACACTGCCCACCCGACAGCGGCTATCACCAAAGACTTGCGGCGCACACGCGAGCTTGGAGTTAAAGCGCTTGCCAATGAACGCACTCTTAACCAGCTGATTTTAAACGAGATAGTCCCATGTTGTCAGCTTCAAATGGGACTTACGGAGATAAAAGAAGGCAGTGTATGGAACACGATGCCGCCGCATACCCACTCGCGCCGTATGGAGGCGTATTTCTATTTTAAAGTGCCTGAAAAACAGTCGGTTTGCCACTTTATGGGGCAACCGCAGGAAACAAGGCATATCTTTATGCTTAATGAACAGGCTGTTATATCTCCCTCATGGTCAATACATTCCGCCGCCGGTACAAGCAATTACAGCTTCATCTGGGCTATGTGCGGCGAAAACCTCGACTATGACGATATGGATACATTTACAGCCGATAAACTCAAATAAATTAATGTACACGTACAATGAATAAATTATTGATTTTTTGCACTGTAGCACTTACAGCTTTTCTACAATCCTGTGTTTCAGGCGTTGAGATCTCCGTTACAAACCCAAGCGCGTTTGAACGTTCGGAGATGGTTGAGCTTACAGCTGACAGTTTGATGAAACTGCCTGCAGGTAAGGCCTTTATAGTAAAAAACAGTCAGGGCGAAAAGATTCCGTCACAGCTGACATACAACGGGAAACTCATATTTCAAACAGAGTTAAAACCCGGAGAATCAAAGAATTACAAGATTTTTGCCGATGATCCGGAAACGTATCCTGCCAAGACTTACGGCCGCTTTATCAAAGAGCGTAAGGAAGATTTCGCTTGGGAAAACGACCGCGTGGCGTTCCGTATCTACGGGCATGAGCTTATCCAGACCGACGGCCCGAGCAACGGCATAGACCTGTGGTATAAGCGCACAAGCGACCTGATTATTGACAAGTGGTATAATGCCGAACTTGAAAACGGCATCTCGTATCACGAAGACCACGGCGAGGGAATGGACGCCTACAGCGTCGGACGGTCGCTTGGAGGCGGCGCAATGGCTCCTTACATCAACGATTCGCTTATCCTGAACGAAAACTATGTCCGCCACGAAGTGCTCGAAAACGGCCCGCTTCGCACTACTTTCCGCCTGTATTACAATGACTTGGTCATAGACAGCGTCCCCGTTAGCGAAACTCGCACCATTTCGCTCGACGCCGGCTCGCAGTTCACCAAAATCACTCAGGAATATGGCGTGGACAAGGTTATAACCGTTGCGGCAGGCATAGTCAAACATCCCGGATCGCCCGATGCACTTGCAGCGCGCACCGAATCCGGAGTAGCTGCCATCGTTTGCGAAGAGCCTGTAACGCCGGCTACCGGAATGGTTTATGTCGGACTTGTCTTCCCCTCCGGTATTGAGAAAGATATTACCAAATCATACACCATCTTCCACCCCAAAAAGAAAGTCTGGGAGACCCACAGCCACGTTTTGGGAGTAACCACCTACCAGCCCGGACGCCCGATAACCTACTATGCCGGCTTCGGATGGGAAAAATGGGGTTTTCCGACTTTAACAGACTTTCAAACTTATATCGGTTATTTTTCAAAAGCATTAGAAGAACCATTAATAATCAAGAAGTTATGAACAATAGATTTTCATTGGAAGGAAAAGTTGCGCTCGTTACAGGCGCATCCTACGGAATAGGTTTCGCTATCGCAACGGCTTTTGCCGAAGCGGGCGCTACGATAGTTTTCAACGATATAAGGCTCGACCTTGTGGAAAAAGGGATTGAAGCTTATCACGCTCAAGGCATTAAGGCTCACGGGTATGTGTTCGACGTTACAAACGAGGACGAAGTGAACGCACACGTGGCAAAGATTGAAAAAGAGGTCGGGGTGATTGATATTCTCGTTAATAACGCGGGGATTATCAAGCGGATACCGATGCACGAGATGAAAGCCTCCGAGTTCCGGCAGGTGATAGATATTGATTTGAACGGCCCGTTTATTTGCGCCAAAGCGGTTATTCCCGCGATGATAAAGAAAGGCGGCGGCAAGATTATCAATATCTGCTCGATGATGAGTGAACTTGGACGCGAAACGGTCTCGGCTTACGCAGCGGCAAAGGGCGGACTGAAGATGCTAACCCGCAATATCGCGTCGGAATACGGCGAGTACAATATCCAGTGCAACGGCATCGGCCCGGGTTATATCGCGACCCCGCAAACAGCCCCGCTCCGCGAGAAACAACCCGACGGCTCGCGGCATCCGTTCGACTCGTTCATCGTCGCCAAGACACCCGCCGCACGATGGGGTACGACAGACGACCTCAAAGGTCCGGCTATCTTCCTCGCTTCCAGCGCTTCCGACTTCGTAAACGGACATATCCTCTACGTTGACGGCGGCATCCTCGCCTATATTGGCAAACAACCGTAACTATTTAAAAATGAGTTAATTATGAAAACAAAACTATTCCTGTTGATAAGCATTTTTTCATGCGGATCGCTTTGGGTGCAGGCTCAGGAACAGGTTCAACAAAAAGAACAGGCTCAACAGCAAACCCCGTCTCAAGTTCAGAACTGGAGCAGAGAAGACTCCTTGTGGCTGCTTAACATCCTTGAAGGGAAGCAGGAACTGAAGATCAACGAAGATACAAAGAAAGCCATCGAAGAGGGCAAACTCATTATGCCCCAATGGCTTAAAGATAATGACAAAATAAACATACTTAAAGATCTCGGCAGTGCAGGCGCGCTTGATTCGGTGCGGATGCAGAGCATAGACCCTTTTTCGATGCCGCCGGCTGTTTTTGCGCTGTATGTGCTTTATATTGACAAAGTTGATTCTATCCTGCAAAACACAACCGTCCTGCTGACGCCTGCCGAACGCGAGACCCTGATGCAGTATCTGCCGGTGAGCAGCAACCGCGTTTATGTGAACGAATATGGCGTTGGAGGTATCGGAAATCTCGATTTTAACCATATTTTGAGCATGATTTTCAGTCCATCCTATCGCCTTAAGGCGCATAACAGTAAATATGCCACCGCTTATAAAAACTATTACGATGAAGGTGCGTTGCCGGCTTTACAAATGACTGAACGTGAGCGCAAACAGCTACGTCAGGCTGTCCGGCAAGTCAAGGTGGAATTTTCAAATACTATGGGCGGCGGCAAAAGAAATACCATAGATAATTAATTTTTTTTGTATATTTTTTGTATCTTTGCGGCTCATTTATGAATAATTTTTATGAATATTTCATACAACTGGCTGAAAGAATATATTGATTTCGACCTTCCTGCACAGGAAGTCGCTGATATACTTACTTCTATCGGGCTTGAGACAGGCTCGGTGGAAGAGGTCGAAGCCGTGCGCGGCGGTCTGGAAGGCTTGGTAGTGGGCGAAGTGCTGACCTGCAAAGAGCATCCTAATTCCGACCATCTGCATATTACTACTGTGAACGTAGGGGACGGCGGAGAGCCGTTGCCGATAGTCTG
>JAISTJ010000128.1 GCA_031272655.1 Tannerella sp. | reverse complement strand
TCTCCGCCGTCGTCAACGATGAGGTTAGGACCTTTGCCGTCGGGGAAGCGGAGGGCTTGGTCGGTGCACCACCAGTATTCTTCGAGCGATTCGCCTTTCCAAGCGAAGACGGGCGTCCCACCTGCCGCTATTGCAGCGGCGGCATGGTCCTGGGTCGAAAAGATGTTACACGAAGCCCAGCGCACGTCGGCGCCAAGCGCTTTGAGCGTCTCTATCAGCACAGCCGTCTGGATGGTCATGTGCAGCGAGCCGGTTATACGCGCGCCTGCAAGCGGCTTTTGGTTGGCATACTTGCGGCGCAGAGCCATCAGTCCGGGCATCTCGTGTTCAGCTATTTCTATTTCCTTTCGCCCGAAACCTGCGAGCGATATATCAGCCACTTTGTAATCCTGCTGATTTACAGATGATTGTGTCATATACTTCCGTTTTATCTTTTATTTTTTATTTTTTATTTAATTCGTTGATTACTTCGAGATTAGCTTTCCTAACTTTGGCTTCAGTGAGTTTTACCACTTTGCGGTCGTATGTCATCAGCCCGTTCACTTCGCCCTCTACATCGGTAGTTTGAGTATAAACGGCAGCGGAAAAGCCGCGTTTAACAAGCTCTTTCAGGTCGCCGGCAAACTTAACGTACTCAGCAGTAGTCTCGTCTTCGTTTTTGTAAGAAACATAGCCCCAGTTGCTTTTGTTCCACCACAGATGGCCTTCTTTCGGAAGTCCGATGCCGCCGTATTCGCCGAGTACGTTAACTCGCTCTGCATCAAAGAGAAACATACGCGGATTGGGGTAGTTGTGAATATCTAAGATGTCGCCGCAACGACGGTGATTGCCGCCGCTGGCGGGGTTTACGAGGCGCGAGGGGTCGTAAGATTTTGTCCACTCGGCGGTGTATTCGGTTTTGAACTGTCCCCAACCTTCATTGAAAGGCACCCATACGATAACGCAAGGATTTGATATACAGAGGTTTATAATCTCTTTCCATTCGCGGTAGTAGTTGTCCGACGATTCCTGAGTGCGGTTTTTGTCGGCGCCGCCGCCGTACTGGTGTTGCGAATAGGGGTTGCCAAGGTCGCCGCTCGGCATGTCCTGCCACACGAGAATGCCCTCTTTATCACAGTGATAGTACCACCGTGCAGGCTCAACCTTGACGTGTTTGCGGATCATGTTAAACCCGAAATCTTTAGTTTTTTTGATGTCGTACAGCAGCGCCTCGTCGGTCGGAGCGGTGTAAAGCCCGTCTGGCCACCAGCCCTGATCAAGCGGTCCGTACTGGAATAAGTCCTTGTCATTCAGTTGCATACGCATAATACCGTTGGCGTCGCGTTTGACGGAAATTTTCCGGAGGGCGGTGTATGATTTTATCTCGTCGAGCGTTTTGCCTGAAGATGAGAGACTTACCTTCATATCGTAGAGATAGGGATTTTCGGTGTCCCACAAAACGGGATTATTAACTTTGAGCCGTAATTCGCTGCCTGCCACGCCTTTAGCTTCGGCGACAACCTTTCCTTTATCAAGGATTTTCACGTCCACAATATCCGCAAGCGAGCATTTGGCTGTCGAAACGGTTACTTTGACGATGCTGTTGTCCACGTCGGGGATGTTTTTAACTGCCGTGATATAGTTGGCGGCGACGGGTTCGAGCCAGACCGTCTGCCAGATGCCCGTAACGGCTGTGTACCAGATGCCTTCGGGTCGGCTGACCTGCTTGCCGCGAGGCTGGAAACTGCGGTCGGTGGGATCCCAAACCCTTACGACAAGTTTGTTTTTTGAGGCCGCAAGAAACGGCGTTATATCGAAAGAAAACGGCGTGTAACCACCTTTGTGTGAGCCAATTAATATGTCATTCACAAAAACATCGGCTTTCCAGTCCACTGCGCCGAAGTTAAGGATTACGTTTTTGCCTTTCCATGCGGTCGGAACGGTGAAATCGCGTTTGTACCACAGTTCTTTCTGCGCCCCGACCTCTTTCATCACGCCCGAAAGGGACGATTCGATGGGGAAAGGCACGAGAATTTCGCCGTCAAAAGCGGCGGGTTCGGCGGCGCCTGCATCAGTAACGGCATACTGCCACAGCCCGTTCAGATTGCTCCACTGGCTGCGTTCTATCAGCGGACGCGGGTATTCCGGCAATACATTTTGAGGATTGACTTGTTCAGCCCATTTTGTTTTAATTTTATCTCCTGCGGGAGACCATTGCGAATGTGCGTTTACTAAAAACATTGACGCACAGCAGATTAATAATACCTTTTTCATATAAAAGTCAAAATTTGAAGCGCAAATATAGTAAAAAAAATCTAATCTACGTAGAAATCAGGTGCGAAAGGTGAATTTCTTCTGCCCGATATAACTGAAGATGATAGTCAGGATGGTAACGGTCATCTTCGATGGGGTAGGGTAGAAGTGGAGGTGTTCGACAAGGATTTTCAAGCCGACATAGTTGATCAGCAGATTGCCGCCGACAACCATGAAATAGCGCATCAGCTGCGTTCTGCCGCGCAGGTCTGAAGCGGTGAAAGTAACGTATTTCTGAAGCAGAAAGCCGGAAAACGTGGAGACGGGGAAAATAATGATAAGCGTAAGGATATGCGGGCTTATCACGAACAATCCCATGTCAAAATAGCGATGCTGGACGCCGTAATTGTAAACCAAAAAGTATAATATCCAGTCAACCAGCACGTTAGCAGTACCACAAACGCCGTATCTGTACAGTTCCGGCGTCATGAATTTTCTGAAAGGGGGATAGGTAAAATCTATCGCTTTCTGAATCAGGATACCAGATTTAACCAAAATCTTTTTCATAAACGCCGCAAAGGTACAATTTTTTTTACAAAATTTGTTGTTTTTTGGGGATAAAAGTTCCGGATTGCTTCGGGCTTCGCCCTCGCAATGACGATGGGGGCTGGATTGCTTCGTTCCTCGCTTCTTCTTTTTCGCTTGCGGAAAAAATGACGGGACTTCGTCCCGCTCGCAATGATGGGGTGAGTCTCAATTCTTAATTCTCAATTCTCAATTCTCAAATAATATCTATTCCTTTATCTTTAAGCAACTTAAGCCCAATATCCTTGAGTTTGAATTTTTGGATTTTGCCGCTGCCGGTGAGAGGGTAATTGTCCACGAAGAGGACGTATCTCGGTATTTTGTGGCGGGCTATCTTGCCACGGCAGAAGTCGCGCACCTCATCTTCGGTCAGCGTCGCACCCTCGTGCAGGATGATGAACGCGCCGACCTCCTCGCCGTATTTCTCCGACGGGATAGCCGCCACCTGCACGTCCTTGACGCCTTCGAGGTGATATAGAAACTCCTCAATCTCACGTGGATAGATGTTCTCACCGCCGCGTATTATCATGTCTTTGATGCGCCCCGTTATCACGTAGTTGCCTTCGGAGTTGCGTATTCCGAGGTCGCCGGAATGCAGAAAGCCGTCTTTATCAATCACTTCTGCTGTAGCGGCAGAGTTTTTATAGTAGCCTTTCATCACGTTGTAACCGCGGCAGCACACCTCGCCTTGCACGTTGTCTGGCAGGTGTTCGCCCGTTTCGGGGTCTATGATAGCCACTTCGGTGAACTCGTATGGGCGTCCGACGGTTTGGCAGCGCCATTCAAACGGGTCATCAATGCGCGTTTGCGTCATTCCGGGTGCGGTTTCGGTCAGGCCATAGACGCTCGTTATCTGTATGTACATCTTTTCATTGACGCGCTTCATCAGCTCTATCGGGCAGAGCGAGCCGGCCATGATGCCGGTGCGCAGGCAGGTAAGGTCAAACATATCGAACATCGGGTGGTTGAGTTCGGCGATAAACATTGTAGGCACGCCATAGAGGGCTGTGCAGCGTTCTTTATGCACCGACGCCAGCACTACAAGCGGGTCGAAACGCTCCACCATCACCTGCGTACAGCCGTGCGTGAGGACGTTCATCGTCGCAAGCACCACGCCGAAGCAATGGAAAAGCGGCACGCAAACGCACAGTTTGTCGTCCTGTGTGAACTTCATGTGTTCGCCTGTCAGAAAACCGTTATTCGCTATGTTATAATGAGTTAGCATCACGCCTTTCGGGAAACCGGTCGTGCCGGAAGTATATTGCATGTTCACCGTGTCGTGGCAATTGACGCGGCTTTTGAGGTTGTTCAATTGCTCGTCGGCGACGTTCTGCCCAAGCAGCAGCAGTTCGGCGGTGTTGTACATGCCTCTATACTTCTCTTGCCCGATGAACACAACGTTCTTAAGGTACGGGAAACGCTCGCTGTGGAGGTAGCCGCGCTGCGAGGTCTTCAGTTCGGGAAGCATAGTGTTTACCATGTCCACATAAGAGCCGTCGAAGACGCCTTCGGTGATGCAAAGTGTGTGAATATCAGAGTCTTGCATCAGGTATTCAAGTTCGCTTTGTTTGTAACTTGTATTGACGGTAACGGCTACGGCGCCTATTTTAGCGGCGGCGTATAGAAATGTGAGCCAATCCGGGACGTTAGTCGCCCAGATGCCAACATGGGTGCCATTAGTTACTCCAATGGAAATAAGGCCTTTAGCCATATTGTTCACCCGCTCGTCGAACTGCTTCCATGTGAAGCGGAGGTTGCGGTCGGAGTAAACCAAGTATTCTTTGTCGGGCGTCGTCTCTGCCCAGTGTTCGAGCCATGCGCC
>JAISTJ010000118.1 GCA_031272655.1 Tannerella sp. | reverse complement strand
CGGCACAGCGCCCGTAGATCCCAATATCTATAACATGGGCGACAACGCAACCGTTAAAGGCAAAGGCGATCTGGAACATACCGGCGCAGTATTTATCGGATGGAGCACATCTGCAACATCACTTGTAACTACTTCCGCGGCGGTACCTTCAACGCTCTATCAACCCAATGACCCGATAACCGTTACCGGCGCAATAACGCTCTATGCAGTTTGGGCTGAAGACGTTAACGGTCCTAACGGCACAAGCGACGGCGTGCCCGACTATCTGGAGTACGGTATTACCTACAGTAATAACGGCAGCACAGGCGGCGCCGCCCCTGTAGATCCTAATATCTACAAGACCGGCGACAACATCACGATTAAGGACGAAGGCAGTTTGGTAAAAACCGACTATACGTTTATCGGTTGGAGTGAATCTATTGAAGCTCTTGTAACTTCTCAGTCACAAGAAGATGCAATAAGTCTCATTGATCCTGGCTCGACAATGCAGGTTGGTACATCTCCAATAACTCTTTATCCCGTTTGGGCAGCTGATGACGACAATAACGGTATCCCTAACTACAAGCAGATTAAAATCACCTACGATAAGGGTATGGGCACTACAGCAACAGGTTTTCCACAAATAAAGCCTGCCGTAAAGAACTCTACAATTACCTTAACCAAACAGGGCGGTAGCTATTCGGGATATGTTCTAATCGGATGGAGTACAACAAAGATCGCTTTATTAACTACCAATGCTTTGTACACTTTAAATAAGAGTAAAATTCTATCGTTGGGAGATTCTTATGACATTGGAACTTCAGACGTTACTTTGTATGCAGTATGGGGAAAAGATGCCAACAATGACGGCAAGGTTGATTTCGATTCTTCTATAGGTTCGCAGTCAGGCACCCAAAATGCACAGACAAAACAAAAGGATCTGCTTGAACCGAATGTTATTAATCTCAGAAAGTTTGAAGTACCCGATCGCCTTCCTAATTGGGATGATAATTATGACAAACCTGCTGATAATGATGATATTTATTATACCGGATGTACTTATCGTCAATTCGGATATGATGTAAGTTCTTATAGTCCACTCTATAGATTACCGGAATCGGTATTATCATTATGGGGCGGTTTTGAAAATACATTTGCAGAAATTGGAACACCGATGACTTTGGTATTCGAATACGGAGGAGTTCTGAAGGATAAAAGCATTATAGGCGGTAAAGATCAAAAGCCTTTGGACAAGATTGAAATCACTGCGGCTATGATAGCTGCAAATCCCGGTCCTTCCGGTGGATACCCGATACAAGAACTTCTTGATAAATATCCGTTCACCATCAAGGAAGATGCAATCACAGAAGACGGAGTCGGTATCGTTAAAATCTATTTCCAGGATCCGTCCGGTAATTATCCGGCTCTTGATATTGCCAACTTCCCGCCGGGTCTTAGTCCGTCGCCGGGTCCTACTGGTTTTAAATGGCCCAAACCGTTTATTGATCCTGAAACAGGCGATTATTCGGACGTGCTGACATTCACGTTTAATGTCTATAACAAACCTGTTTTCAAGGATTCGATTATTCGCCAATATGCTGACCCCAACGGTTATCTCCACGATCTTGAAGTCATCAGCGGTACGCCTCTGAAATATATGATGCGCAGCATTCAGGAACGTCGGTGGATTCAGGCTGATCTGCCGCTGACTGCGGATGAAATATTCGTTATGGATGACGCCGGCAGTATTTGCCTTAGGGAAATGGACGAAAACATTGGCGTTTCAGCAAATACTAAAGATTATTACAAATCGGATAGATATGCTTACGACGCGCATGGAAATCGTGATGGTTCTAACGCTCAAGTATGGATTGAAACATTTGTTCTTGATTCATTTTTCAGGGCAGACTATTTACCTTTCGAAATCGCACATTCGTCATCGTTCGATCCTGCATGGGGTCCAACCGGCCATCCTTCAACTTATATAAGCA
Source organism: Tannerella sp. (assembly GCA_031272655.1). Classification (GTDB taxonomy): domain Bacteria; phylum Bacteroidota; class Bacteroidia; order Bacteroidales; family Tannerellaceae; genus Tannerella. The sequence goes on along the minus strand of JAISTJ010000118.1, from coordinate 6,371 downwards.
TTTTCTTTGGTACCGGCGGTTGTAATTCTTTTGCTGATATTTATGCGCTGGAATATCAAGAGTATTATAATGTTTCAATATTATTGGGGTTTGATCCTGTAGAATCTGACTTTCAGGCTCAAAACTGGGCAATGTCAGCTGTTATAGCTTATTTCGAACAAGCAGTTTATTCTACGGACGGCGGAGTTACAGGAGGTCTCTATTCTTATACTTATGTTACTCCTCCTCTTATTCCGCCTTCGCCAGGTTCTATTGGTGATAATTCAATAGCAACTAGCTGGGGAGGTCACGTTGTTGACTCTATATTAACGGCGCGTTATGGCTCAATGATGATTGCTGCTAGTGATCCCGATGTGGGTTTGATAGCAATTTATAAGCTGTTTGGCGAGAAGTTCTTTAATGACTATTTGCCGAATCCGTCTCGTTGTCGTGAGACATTCTGTTTGGAGTTTGATTCTATAATTATCCCGATACCGCAACGTTGGGTTGAAATCACTCCTTATAGCGGAGTTACTTCTAACCCTGTAGCCGGTGAACAACATTATGTCAACGGTCATGACGACTTTAAGTTTACCCTCACCTTCCCCGACGGAGACCCGCTCAAAGTAATGGCCCTCGGCTATTATTCCGGTATCAATAAGGAAATAACAGGCACAGACCTCGGCGGCGGTAAGTTTGAATACGTCATCCGGCAAGTAACCGAACCCTGGACTGTTACAATAGTGCCCGAACCCGCCAGCGGTGGAGTAGGCCTCGAACAGATAGAAGGCTATAACGTATGGAGCTACCAAAATAAACTCTATATCGCAGCCGAAGCCGCTGTTACGGTCAATATCTATTCCATCAACGGCATGTTGATTAAACAACCAAAAGTATCCGCCGGCCTGACAACTATAACTCTCGACCGAGGCGTCTATATAGTCCAACTCAACGCCAAGAGATACAAAGTGATAATCAAATAACTAAGCACGCGCCGCGCAGGGGGGCAACATCATCTCACCAACCGCCCCCCCGCCCCGCGTCGCGTGTCCACATCATTGCAAGTCCCCGTCATTGACCCCGTCATTGCGAGGAACGAAGCAATCTAAAAAAAATCTTAAGGAGGCCGGCAGCAAGCAAGACCGAGTTTAAACACTCACCACCAAACTCCCTCTCGCTGCTGCGACCCCCCTAAGACTTATCTCAAGAAACGAATAATAAAAAAGTAATAGACATGTTAAGTACTCTCTCGCTGCGCCACGACAATCAATATGCACCAACCAACCTTTAAGTCAGCGCAGCAAAACACAAAGACTCTCTCTTGCTGCCTCTCATACAGACGTAAAAAGCAGCAACAAAAGTAAACTAATCTTATATCAGCCCAGCAGGAGGCAACCTAACGGTTCCCTCCTGCTTCGTTTTTATCCCCCCCGCCCGTAAAGCAAACAACCTTAACAAGGTTCAAAACCTTGTTAAGGAAGCAAAAAATCTTCGCGCCGTCCTGCCTTCGCGCATTCGCGTTTATCGCCTTTGTGCGGCATCATTTTCCGCCACCGAAGCTGAAGCTTACGGGGATATAGACCGGTGAGGTGAAGGTCTGTTCGCCGACTTTGAACGACGGTTTCAGCTGCACGGTAACCGTGGAGGCCTTGTCGCCAATCCCGATGAAATTTTTGACGATATTCAAAACGGCATCTTTGGAGTTCGTTTTGATCAGTTCGGCGATGTCAAAACCCAGATCCATCGGCAGAACTTGCTGTTCGCCCGCGCCGACACTGAACGCCTTATTGAAATTGCCAGTCGTAACCTTCATGTCGTCAATGGAAATGATGTAGTTAAGCGCCTGAAAAGCAGCCGTTCCGGTGTTCGGATTTTTCACGTCGAGGTTGAGCGTAAAATTCATAGGGATGGACGTCGCTTTGCCTTCAAGGATCGTCAGCACCTTAGGAATCATCAGCGCAGTCAGGCCTTGCGACAGGTTCATGCCCGAAACGGAGAGGTTTGTAAGCGAGTTGTACTTGTATTCGCAGTTCGCGAGGTTATAAACGCCTGATAGACTGTTAAATAGCGCATCGCAGCCGCTGAGTGCCATTAATGTAACTAATAAAATAATTCGTTTCATATACTTGATTTTTTGATAGTTAGCGAATGTTTACCGCTTTTGATGCTGACTTTTACGTATTTATCAATTTTGACCCCTTTTTTCTCGGCGTCATCAACGGTCAGTTTGTATTTGTCCGAAATGAGCGGCATCCAAATTTCGGCGGTAGTATTGGCGGGAATTTCGACGTTGAGGACAAACGTGTCGTCGCGGTTATCGAACGAAGCCCGCACGTCGCCGCGAATAGTCGGCATCAGCGCCGAAGCCTGACGCAGGGACGCCGGTTGCGGTTTGATGCGAATCTTCCCGAAACCCGCTTCCAACGGCTCTATTCCCATTAGTTTGCGCGGGATGATATGCGCCGGCGAGGCGCTCCATGCGTGGCTCCAGCCGTTGTTAGTCTTATATTTCGTGTCCCACGCCTCGGTTGTCATCGTTGAGCCGACGCGGATCATGTTATACCAGCTGCGGTCGGAGCGCGAAGTCAGCAGCGAGAGCGCATAGTCGGCCTCGCCTGCATCATAGAGCGCTTCGAGCAGGAAATGAGCGCCATAAACGCCGCAAGCCATGCCGCGGGACTTAATTAAATCAATGACTGCGAGGCGGTTAGCGTCCGGCACAAGCCCGAAACAGAGGGCGAACATGTTGGCGTGAAGCGACGAGTGGGCGCTGTTTTCGCCATCAACGTAGTAGCCTGTCGAAGGGTTTAAAAACGTGCTGTTGAACGCTTTATAAACTTTCGCAGCCCGTTCGCGGTAAAACTTCGCATCATCCTTTTTGCGGAGCAGTTCCGCCATCTTGCCCATCAGGACAAGCGCGCGGTAATGGAAAGCGTTCACAACGGCGTTGTATGTCGTGAAATCGTAATTGTCGGTCTCCCCCTGCACGCCCCCGAAACCGCCTTGTTGAGGCCAGTCCACTATGTCGCGCAACTCTTTACTATTGTAATATATTGATTTACAGAACTCTTCGGTCATCAAACCCGTCCTTGTGCTTATCAGATCGTTATTACCCGCCAGCGCAAGCAGCGTTTTAGGCTTCATATCGTCGTAATAGCGCTCCATGACGGACTTGTCGCCGGTCTGGACATAGTCCGCCCAAGCCATCAGCGGGATGTGAAGAATCCATTCGGTCGGCCATGTGGCGTGGTAAATCATGTTTTCGAGGCTGTAACGGGCTATTGCGTACTCGCGGTCAACGGCGTAATGGCTCATCTGGTGGCTGAAGCAGTCGGCTTCGTACATCATCCTTTCGCGCTGGCTTGCAGCATAATCGCCGTTGAAAGTGTTCGCCTTGACCGAATAACGGCACAAGTCGTAAATGGCGTCAAGCGTTGAATCCGATGAATGAAACGACGCGGCGCTGTCGTTAAACAGGTAATACAGAGCGTGTTGCTTCAGGTCTTTAATTGTTACATGCGGGTCGTCGCGCACAAACTCCATGTAACGGAACGGGATTATTTCGGGCATGTTTTCCGGCATCGCCTGACTGTGCGGATAATGAGGCTTGAAACGTGGAATATCCAGATTATAAGCATGTTCGCCTGCTTTCAGATGAAACGGGTATTCCTGATAAATCACCCCGCCGCCAGGGTTACGGTTTATGGTATCTTCTTCCGCCCGTTCGCCGATGCGGATTGTAATATCCTTATCTTCAGGCGAATACACGGTAAATGAAGCGTTAGCGAAAGCAGCCTTGCCGAAATCGAAAAAAATAACTTCCGGGCGTGCCGTCGTCATGCTGAACATACGGGGTTCTTTGGCGTGGAAAGCTATCGGGTGGCGGTTCTCGAAAGTCCATATCAGGCTGTCGTTGTCGTCGCGCACCTGCACCCACTCGCTTTCGCCTTTCCATCGGCGCTGTTTGTCGAAATCGCCTGTGTTGAAGCGCTGTATTTCGCTGAAAGCCGACATTTTGCCGCTATTGTCCCAGACGCAGACCTGCCAAAAATAACTCTTCCCTTTTTCGAGTGGAACTCCTGAGTATGAGATGTTTATAGATTGTGAAGATTTCACTTTCCTGCTGTCCCACATATCGCCGTCATGTTTCAACGCCGCCGCAGCCGACGACGAGACGAGTATCCTGTAAGCCTTTTGCCCGTTTTCGGGGACAATCCAGCCAAAAGAGGGCGTCCGCTCGGTGATGACGCTCAACTCGGGATGCGAGAGCAGGTTGCACAGCAAACCGTATGGCTCGCCTTTGCGGGACAGTGGCTGTTGCTCGGCTGTAAGGGCGTAAGTAGCTGAAAATGAGGTTGTTATAAAGCTAACAACGATAATAATTGTTCTGATTCCCATACATTATATTATTCGATGATTTTCACTTCAGGTGTCAGCCGTATGCCGAATTTTTCCTGCACGGCATTTACGATAGATTCGGCGTAATCGGCTATCTCATAGCCTGTTGCGCCGCCGTAGTTCACTATCACAAGCGCTTGTTTCGCGTAGCAGCCGGTGTTGCCCAACCGTCTGCCCTTGAAACCGCATTTCTCTATCAGCCATCCGGCGGAGATTTTCATTTTGCCGTCGCCTGCCGGATATGACGGCATGCCGGTGTATTTGGTTTTCAACTCCAAAAACATTTCGACGGGTACAATCGGATTTGTAAAAAAACTCCCTGCGCTACCAAGTGTCTCAGTATCAGGCAGTTTGGAATGGCGGATAGAAATCACGGTATCCCGGACAGCTTGAAGCGTCAATTCGTCCCCGCGCCCCTCGATCACATCCTTCAAATTGCTGTAAATGAGGTTAAAAGCAGGTTTTTTCAGCAGCCGTAGCGTTACATGAGTTACGATATGCGGTTCGTGGGAAGGATTTTTGAAAAAACTGCTCCTGTAGCCGTATTCACATTCTTTCGCATTGAAGGTCTGTTTCTCTGTAGTCAGCTGATTATAAGCCTCTACCGAAGCGATAATATCCTTAATCTCTGCTCCGTAAGCGCCGATGTTTTGCACGGCGGCAGCTCCCGTTTCGCCCGGAATATCCGACATGTTTTCCGCGCCTCCCAACCCGTTGGACACGGCGAAAGCGACGACGTCATCCCATTTCTCCGCAGCACCGATACGCACAAACGCCTCTTTCGGCGTGTCATCAACGATTTCGATGCCTTTGATGGCAGAGTGCAGTATTATCCCATCGAAGTCATTGACAAACAGTAGATTACTCCCTTCTCCTATATGCAACGACCTGCATTCGGCGAAATATTCGTCGTTCAGTATCCGGCGCAGCTCTTCTTCGTTTTCATACTCCATAAACCACCGGGTTTTGGCGTCAAGATGAAACGTATTGTGCCGTAGCAGAGAGTAATTTTCTTTTATAATCATCTGAAAATTAGAACAATACAAAAGAAGGACGCTTCTTCACCAGAGGCATCCTTCCAAGAAGATTCATGAAAAATTTAATATTTACGTTCCAGAAGCCAAGCGTCCTGGAAGTTAGGCGCATATTTTTTCTTGATAGAATCGCGACTACGAGCTGCATCGGCTTTGCTGTCAAAACTTGAAACAATAACGCGGAGCATCCCGAAATCGTTTTCTGCGACAACAGGTCTGTAGCCTTCCTCGATCATTCGTTCTTTCAAAGAATACGCATTCGTCCTGTTCTTGAAGCTGCCGATGACTACCGAATAACGCTTCAAGCCCGATACGTCCTCTCCGTTCATTGGCCTTACACTTTCCTGACGGACAGATTCATACGAGATTTCTTCGGATGTAAGCACCTCAGAATCATCATCATCGTCGTCGGTGGCAACGTCCGTTTCGTATTCAACATCTGCTGATCTCGCCTGTTCATACGCTGTCTTGTAAGCGCTGCTCTTCGATTTGCATGAATTGAAAGCAAACAAAAAGCAAATTACTGTACTGAATAAAAAAAATTTCTTCATTTCTTTCCGATTTATAAAATTTGGGGGCAAAGATAATTAAAATATTATTATAAAATAATTTTTTGCAAGAAAATTAATATGTTATGTTGTTTTTTTGCTATTTCAGCGTCCTTATTCGTATATTTCTGAATTTCAGCGGCGAGCCATGTCCGAGGAATCCTATGTGCCCTGACTTGTTGAACAGTCCGGGATGGGCGTTGTGGTCAACCGTACCATCTTTTGTCGCCTCTTTCAGGTCGGCGTCAACTATTACCACGCCGTTGAGCGTTACCTTGATATGGTTGCCGTCAGCCATTATCTCTTCTTCGTTCCACTCGCCTACGGGCTTCATAGCCCCGTGCTTGGCGGCTACAACGCCATATATTGAGCCGTGATGCTGGTAGTCTTTGATGTCTTTATATACCTCGTG
>JAISTJ010000027.1 GCA_031272655.1 Tannerella sp. | reverse complement strand
GCTGATAATCGAACCATTACGGAATTGAAACAGCGTAATGAAAAGCGTCGGAAATAATGAAGGGGCTCTGATAATCGAACCTTTATGGAATTGAAACACAGCAAGGCTCAAGTACCGAGGTATTGACGACGCTGATAATCGAACCGCTCTGAAATTTAGCTCACAGCACCCGCTTATGATCAAGAACGTATGTGCGTGTAGTCAGTGAATAGGGGGTGTTGTTGGGGGAGTTGTATATCAGCTCTATATAGTGGGCTTTGAAGTTGTTTTTTGGGGCGTATTGGAGCTTTATCTTCAGGGTATCGGTCAATTTGTCGCCGACGGGAAGCGGAGATGATGTCCATTTGGCTTTCCGGAAATCGCGTATGGGGGATACGGCGCTCCAGATGCGGGCTTGTATTATCCTGTCGGGTGAGAGTTTGACGTTCAGCGTGATATGTTTGCTTTGTTCGGAGACCGTTGATGAACATTCAGGGTAAGGGATGCCGGCGGCCGTCTGTCCGAAAAAGGCGCTCAGTGTGGCAAACGCTTCCTTTTTGTCGCCGAGGCTATGCCCTACGTTCGGTACAAAATGGATGTAGTTGTCGCCCGGAATGTCGCCGATATAATGTTTGGCGGCGTCGAGAGTCCAGTATTCATCATTAGTTCCCATTGTAAGCAGCTTAGGAACAGTAAGTTGCGAGCGGTACGAATACGGATCTATCATTGTTACAAGCGCTTTGCCGAAATCGGTATGTACAGCCTGAGGGATATTCAGTTTGGTATAGTCGTTGATCTCGTCGCTGTATTCGCCGTATATTTTCTGCTGATAATCAAGGGTTACAGCCATGTTAAGCATATCAATCACCATCGGTGCGATGGCTATGATGCGTTTGTCGCCTGTTGCGGCTGACAGCCATGACGTCCAGCCGCGTTTGGAAGCGCCGGAGATGACGAAACCATTGATAACGACACTGGGAGAGCTCAACTCCTGAATAGCGTCCATAGCGCGGACAGCGCTTTTGACCATAGGAAAAAGCAACGGTAAGGAGTAATCGCCTGTTTTGCCAAACTTGTCGAGGGTGTAGGATATAAGCGCATCTTCGTTAAGCCCACCCATCAGCGGCTGGTTTGGAGTTTGGCGCAAGATAGCTGTAACAGCCTTATTTTCAGCTGCTATTGAAGCGATAGCCTGCGTCATACCGTCGTTTTGGTCGGTATAGCGCGGAAAACCGTCCTGCACCGCCCCTCCCGAAACGTATATCAAAGCGTCATCTTGAGAGATAGTGTCCGGCAGGCAAACGAGCAACTCATGCTTCCAGAGAATGCCCTGCCACTTCTGCGAGATGAGCAATAACGACTTAACCGTCACATTATCAACGAGAAATGAGTCCCGAACTTCCCATGCGTACGACTTGTCGCCGTTATTGACATAATGATATAGCGCCGTTGCCGGAGTAATCTCCTGAGCTATTAGACAAATGACGCTAAAAAGGCCGAATATCAAAGAATAAAATAACTTTTTCATATATGTTAGCTTAAAAAATATTACAAAAATGATACAATTTATTACAAAAAGTAAATGCTATCGGAATGATAGCATTTACCCAATTGCGATATTTCTGAAATCTTACGCGTTTCACAACGAGCATACTTCCACGGGTGTATATAAATTTGATTAGTTTCTTTCTATATGTTATCCTCTGTTTACGGCAGAGGTACAAGTCCTAATTTCTGTTAAGTATGCATTTACCGGCTGCAAATATACAAAATATTTTCATATATCTACAAAAATTAATGTTAAATAAACTTAAAAACCGATTTTTTTCTCAATAATGTACTCCGGACGGTCTTTTATTTCATCAAAAAGCACGCCTATATATTGCCCGAGAACGCCGATTGTAAGCAGTTGGATGCCTCCAAAGAACACCGTAACGGTGATGATTGACGTCCATCCGATTTCGGAATGGCTGAAGCCATAAATTTTCCCAAGCGTAAAAAAGATGGCTAAGAAAAGTCCCACGATCACCGAAAAGAAGCCGAGACTTGTGGCAAGGAGCAGCGGTTTTTTGGAAAAATAGAGCAACGCGGAAGTTGCGAAACGGAGCATTTTGCTTAGCGGATACTTGGTGGAGCCTGCGAAACGCGCTTTTCGTTCGTAGTAGAAAGGCGTCTGACGAAATCCTATCCAGCTTATCAAACCGCGGATATACTTGCCATGTTCGCGCAGGCGGTTAAATTCGTCCATTACCTGACGGTCTATGAGCCTGAAATCGCCGGTGTCAAGCGGAAATTTCACTTCGCTCATAACGTTAATCAACCTGTAGAACGCTCTTGCAGTGAAGCGTTTCAACCAACTCTCCTTTTCGCGCGACCTGCGGACGCAATAGACGACGTTTGCCTGCTCATTTTCACGTGTTTGCAGGATGTCGGGTATCAGTTCGGGCGGATCCTGAAGGTCGGCGTCCATAATAACAGCCCAGTCGGCGTCGCAGTGATGAATGCCTGCCGTAACAGCCGGCTGATGGCCAAAATTGCGTGAGAAATGGATGACTTTCACCCTGCTGTCGCCGGCCGCAATCCCGTTCAGCAACCGGTAAGTGCCGTCGGTGCTGCCGTCATTCACGTAAATTATCTCTGTTTCATGCGGCAAGCCATCGAGCGCTGCAACCGTAGCCTTGTACGATTCCATGATGACGGCTTCTTCGTTGTAACACGGTATGATAACAGAGAGCTTTGACATATTTTAAGATATAAACGCCTGAATGAGTTGATTTTCTTTCAATGTTTGGTTTATCTCCGTCTTATTGAGCGCTTTAACGTTGGTAACCGTAACCATCTGGGACAAAAAATCACCGTAAATATTACATTCATTAACAACTTTTTCAAGGAAGAGAGTAATATTTTCATTGACAGGATTGAGGATGATGACCTCAATATATTTGTCCGAAAAAGTTATCTTCTCTATCTCGCAATCGCACTTTGAGGCAGCGTAATTGAACTCATTTTCAACTATTTTGCACTGATAATCTTCTAATTTGTTGTCATAAGCGGTGAGCAGCAGCACATAAAACCGCAACTTCCCTTCCTTGCCGCCCAGTCCGGTTGAGATATAGACATGCCGTTCGCCGGTTAAATCGGTTTCAAGCGCTATTCTGCTCTCCATCAGCGCCATCTGCGCCCATGCGTCAAGTCCCTCATCGGGATGCTTTACATAGTCTTCAAGCAGCCTGAACGCCCTGACATCACTCGAAACGGCAAGTCGGGAAAGAATCTTTTTCTTGCGGAATTTCGAGAGGTTCAGGCTTTTCAGTTGCTCTTCAAATTTGTCGTATTCGTCCTTTTCAAGCTTTGTTTGCGAGCGTCTGACAGTCTCGGAAATTCTGAAATATTCCATCTGCTGCTCAATTGACACGTGGTTTTCAAGAATATGATACCGCCCTGTCATATCCCGAAACGATTCGCTGAAAACTCCGAAAGCATCGCTTTGTCCGTACATATTTTTAGTCCTTATTATCTTGTAAGAAGCAACAAATATACTGCTTTTTTCATAAACGACAAAAAAAATTGCTAATTTCGCACTTAAATTTTATAAGATGAACGGCACTTTGATTCTTTCCGTCATAGCGTTATATTTTCTCGTATTGCTCTGTATATCATGGGTTTCAGGCCGCAAACATACCGGCAACGAGGCGTTTTTTACGGGCAATAAACGCTCCCCGTGGTACATCGTTTCAATCGGCATGATCGGCTCGTCGCTTTCGGGCGTTTCGTTCGTGTCGGTGCCCGGCTGGGTCAGGGCGACCGACATGACTTATATGCAGATGGTTTTCGGTTTCTTCCTCGGATATGTGGTCATCGCACTTGTGCTGTTGCCGCTTTACTACAGGCTAAACCTCATTTCGATATACGAATACCTGAAGAAGCGTTTCGGGCAGGGCGGCTACAAGACGGGGGCGTCGTTTTTCCTGTTGTCGAAAATTCTTGGTGCAGCGGCGCGGATGTATCTCGTGGCGGTCATTTTGCAGACTTATGTGTTCGACAACTGGCATATCCCGTTCGTCGTAACTGTCATTGCAAGTATTTTGTTAGTGTGGCTTTACACATGGAGAAGCGGCATCAAATCTATCATCTGGACGGATACGCTTCAAGCTTTATGCCTTGTAACGATGTTGGTAGTGATAATCTGGCAGGTGAAAGACAGGATGGGCATGGACTTCGCTGCAATGATGCAGTCAATCGCCGATAGCCCGCATTTCCGGATATTTGAGTTCGGCGACTGGAGCAGCAAACAGCATTTTGTCAAGCAGTTTTTCAGCGGCGCTTTCACTTCTATCGTGATGACGGGTTTGGATCAGGATATGATGCAAAAAAACCTGACCTGCCGCACCCTCCGCGAGGCGCAGAAAAACATGTATGTCTATGGTCTGGCATTCACTCCTATCAATTTCCTGTTCCTGTGCCTTGGTATTCTGATGGTTACGTTTGCCGCATCGTCGAATATCGCTCTTCCGGCAGCCGGCGACGATATTTTGCCTATGTTTTGCACGTCCGGAATGTTGGGGCAACCTGTACTAATCTTCTTCACTATCGGCATTATTGCAGCCGCTTTCAGCAGCGCCGATTCGGCTCTCGCTGCGCTAACGACGTCCTTTTGCATTGACATTCTTGAAATCAACAGGAAACAGACGCCCGCCGCCGCAGCAAAACGCATCCGCCTGAAAACGCATATCGGAGTATCTGCGCTTTTTGCCGTTATAATACTGATATTCAGAGCATTAAATGACCGTAGCGTTATTGATGCGATTTATACGATCGCATCTTACACGTATGGGCCGTTGCTTGGGCTGTTCGTTTTCGGACTGTTCACCAAGTACAGCGTACAGACACGGTCTGTGCCGTTTATTTGCATCATCTCGCCTGTTATTTGCTATGTAACTGACTTATTATCAAGTCATTACTTCGGATATGTTTTCGGCTACGAGTTGTTGATGCTCAACGGGGCGCTGACTTTCAGCGGGTTATATCTTTTCCGCAAACGTTAGCTTTGTTTGTTCCATTCCGCAAACAGTTCCGCAGAGCGTTTCATCTTTTGAATCCGCTCTTGTGCAGGCAAGTTGTCGCTGCCTTCTTCTATTAGCAACCAACCTTTGTAGTTCGACTTTTTCAGCAGGTCGAAAAGTTCTTTGGTCGGATAAGTATCTGATGTTAAAGCTCTTATATGCGTTGTTCGACCCAATCGGCTTCTTACCGAAGCAAAATTGGCAGCCAAACCTGCATCTTCCAGATCCTGAGGGTTGCAATTCCAGCAGAGGCCTACGGAAGGCTCAGTAACCTGATCTATAATGGCTTTCATCACAGGAATATGCGCGCATCCGCCATGCACCTCAAGACGCACTTCCTGACCGATGCTTGCGGCAAACGCGCCCAACTCATTTAAGGCCTTGGCTATCTGTGCGATAGTCTGCTCGGCAGGAATGTCTTTCGGCAAGTCGTTGGGCTTGACTTTGACGCCCGAACCGCCGCAATCCCTTGATAATAAAAGGTATTCCTTCGCACCTTCGATGTTCGCTTTTACCGTTTCGGGGTCGGGCGAATGAAATTCATAGTTTGTGCCGAAACCTGCAAGTATCAGCCCGCTGTCGCTAAAAAGGCGCTTGATGTCTTTGCGTTCGGCTGCCGTCAGCGCCGGCGAAACGCCGTGCCGATGCTCAACACGTAGCTCTATGACTGTTAAACCTGCTGATTTACAGTTAGTTATCAACGTAGGCACATCCCAATCTTTGCCCCAGTTGTAAGTTACAAGGCCGAGTTGCATGCTTTCGGACGCTTTGGCAGCACTTCCGCAAGCTGCAAAAAACGTGTCGGCAGTTGCTGCGGCGGCCATTGCCACTGCCGAATTTTTCAAAAATGTTCGTCTTGAAATCATTGATTATTAGTTAAATTGTTAAAAACCGGATTGCTTTACTTCGTTCGCTTTTTCTTTTTCGCTTGCGGAAAAAATGACGCACTCACGGGGTTACTTGTTTGAAAAAATCAACGTCGGGTCGAGCGGGTAGCGACCGAAATCTTTGCCGTAGAGCGCCAAGCCGCCGTCCACTCCTTCAGGTATCTCGAAGCGAATGTGTATATCTTCGCCTTCTTTCAATGCCGTAACGGG